>NZ_JBFULQ010000195.1:0-9540 GCF_054049815.1 Mesorhizobium sp. P5_C1
GCGTCAGGTCGCGGAAGGTCAGGCAGGTATTTGTCATTCTGCGATCCGTGAGGGCAGCGAAAACGGGCTGCTGGTAGTGGCCGATTGGATATGTGATGTTATTACATTAGTCAACAAGCCAATCGGGCGGAATTGCGACTGCCGGGTCAACTTGGGTCAACTTGCCGTGTGTGGACATCACACGCCCTTGGCCCAAAGGGATTTGCCAAGGGATTTGACTGGGCGACCTTGCCCGAAGCCGGCCGCAACTTTAAAGAAGCGCGACCACAAAGGAAGGAACCTCCCATGAGCATTCGTCGCATCGATGTTGGCCCGCGCATGAGCCCGATCGTCATCCACGGCAATACCGTCTATCTGGCCGGCCAGGTTGGTCAGCCGGGCGGCAACGTCGCGTCGCAGACCAGGGATGTCCTGGCGACCATCGACGGACTGCTGGCCAAGGCCGGCTCGGACAAGACCAAGATCCTGCAGGCGATCATCTGGCTGGCCGACATGAGCACCTTTGCCGAGATGAACGCGGAATGGGACAAGTGGGTGCCGCAAGGCAATACGCCCGCCCGTGCCACCGGCGAAGCAAAGCTCGCCGGACCGGAATATCTGGTCGAGATCATTATTACCGCAGCGGTTTGAGGCGCAGCGCTGGCGAATTCAGCGCGCCAGTGGCGCGCTGAAAGGCCGGCGAACGCCGGGAGGCTGCCGTAGGCAGCGGGGATCCGGGCTTGCTCGACTGCCTCCGCTATGGCTCCAGGCGTTCGGCGTTCGAAATGCCAAATCGTTGGCTTTTCGCCGGCCTTCAACTGGACACACCTCACCCCTGCGACGGCCTGAATCGCGCCACCAGCGTGTGGCTGTCGGCGGGGTAGGTGAAGCGCACATAAGTGACCGGGTGTTCGGCGCTCCATGTCCGCCGCTCGACCACCAGGCAGGGCGCGCCGGCCGCGATGTCGAGTGCCGCCGCGACCTGCTTGTCGGCGCCGACCGCACGAATGCGGTGCTCGGCTTCGCTCCACGGCACGCGGCCGATCAGCCACGGGCTGGGTGCGATKGCCAGGAATTCCTCGTCGGCCGCTTCCGGCACGGCGGTGAGGTTAATCAGCCGCTGCTCGTGCGCGAACGGCCGCTTGCCGGCGAAATGCCGGCATTCCAATGCCAGCACCGGCCCGGCGGCACCAAGCTCCAGCAAGGCGCGATCCTCGGCGTCGCTGCGCCTTTTGTGCCGTGTCACGCGCTCGTAGCGATAAAGCAGGCCGAGCGCTTCGACCTCGACCCGGATGTCATTGATCTCCAGCACCGCAGCTTGCGACTGCGGTTGGCGGACAAAGCTGCCTGAGCGGCGCCGCCGCTCGATCAGCCCCGCCTTGGCAAGCTGCGACAGCGCCTTGTTCACTGTCATGCGCGAGCAATTGTATTGCGCGCTCAGTTCATGCTCGAACGGGATGCGATGGCCGGGCGCCCAGGCGCCGGACAGGATCTTTTCGCTGATGTCGGACAGGATGCGCTGGTGCAGCGAGACGCCGCCTTCCGCATCCGCCGTCTCGATCATGCTCATGCCGAAAGCGCCGTCATCACGCTGCGAAACCGCTCGGCGATGGTCTCGCGCCTTGCATGACGGCCGCCGCTGACCTGCTTGTTGCCATGCACCCAGACGCAGTCGACCTTGCTGCCATTGGCGAAGATCCAAGCGTCGAGGATCGCGTCACCGGTCTTGCCGGCCAGCGAGGGGTGATTGCCGTCGAGCGAGACGAGATCGGCGGATGCGCCCGTGGCGATCTCCGAGGCGCCGGCCCCAAGGGCAACGCTGCCGCCGTCGAGCGCGGCATCGAACAGCGCGCGTCCGGTCGAGCCGCCGGCCACGGCCAGCACATTGCGGGCGCGGTGCGCAAGGCGCTGCGAATATTCGAGCTGCCGCAGCTCGTCGGGCAGGCCGATCAGCACATTGGAATCGGAGCCGACGCCGAAGCGGCCGCCATGCTCCCCGAACAGCGGCGCTGCAAAAGTGCCGTCACCGAGATTGGCCTCGGTGATCGGGCAAAGGCCGGCGATCGCGCCGCTCCTGGCCATCGCGACTGTTTCCGCATCGGTCATGTGCGTGGCGTGGATGAGACACCAGCGTTGGTCTACTTTCGCGTTGGCCAGCAGGAATTCGACCGGTCGCGCGCCCGACCAGGCAAGGCAGTCCTCGACTTCCTTCACCTGCTCGGCGACGTGGATATGGATCGGCCCATCCGGCGCCATGGCGGCCACCTCAGTTAGTTCCTCAGCTGTCGCGGCGCGCAGACTGTGCGGAGCGACGCCGACAACAGCTTGATTCAAAGTGCGAACGCATTCCAGGCTTTTCTCAACAAGCCTGGAGAAGCGATTCACATCGTTGATGAAACGCCGTTGGCCTTGGTTTGGCGCGGCCCCGCCGAAAGAAGAGTGCGCGTAGAACACCGGCAGCAGCGTCAGGCCGATGCCCGTTTCGCCGGCCGCCGCCGCGATGCGCTCGGCCATCTCGGCAGGGTTGGCATAGGGCTTTCCATCGCGGTCGTGATGCAGATAGTGAAATTCGCCGACGCGTGAAAAGCCGGCCTCCAGCATCTCGACATAGAGCTGCGCGGCAACCGCCTCGACCTGGTCGGGCGTCATCGACAGGGCGAAGTGGTACATCACCTCGCGCCAGCTCCAGAAACTGTCGGCGGAAGGCCCGCGAAGCTCGGCCAATCCGGCCATGCCGCGCTGGAATGCATGGCTGTGCAAATTGGGCATACCGGGCAGCAGGATCGCGTAGCGTTCGTCGCCTGCCACGGCGGTCGCACCCGGCTCGACAGTTGTTATGCGTCCCTTGGCCAAGGTGATCCGCACATTGCGGTGCCAGCCATTGGGAAGGAGCGCCTGTTCCGCGAAGATGTCAGTCACTTTTCTCTCCGGTTCCCTGTCTCATATGCGATGATGGCACTTGCAGTGCGTTTCAATATGTATATACATAATCGCCACCGATTGAAACGGAAAAGATGATGGCTGCAGAGAGCAAAAGCCGGGCAGGGGGTCTTCGTCTATGGCGCAATGCGCGCCTGGCGACCATGGCCGAGGGAGCCGCCGGACTTGGCGTCGTCGAACACGGCGCGGTCGCGGTTCGTGATGGCCGCATTGTCTATGCCGGCCCTGAATCGGGCATGCCCACAGCGCTTGCCCAAAATGTCGAGACGATCGATTGCGAGCAGCGCTGGATCACGCCCGGCCTGATCGACTGCCATACCCATCTGGTCCATGCCGGCAATCGCGCCAATGAATTTGAGATGAGGCTCGCCGGCGCCACATATGAAGAGGTCGCCAGGGCCGGCGGCGGCATTGTCTCTTCGGTCAAATCCTTGCGTGCCGCCGGCGAAGACGATCTGGTCGCGCAATCGCTGCCGCGCCTCGATGCGCTGATCGCCGAGGGCGTGACGACGGTAGAAGTAAAGTCGGGCTATGGGCTCGATCTGGAAAACGAAATGAAGTCGCTGCGCGCCGCGCGGCGGTTGGGCGGTGAGCGGCCGGTGACGATCCGCACGACCTTCCTTGGCGCCCATGCGTTGCCGCCGGAAGCCAAAGGCGACAAGGACGCCTTTATCGATCTGGTCGCAAGAGAAATTCTCCCGGCGGTCGCCGCCGAGGGGCTGGCCGATGCCGTCGACGGGTTTTGCGAAGGCATTGCCTTTTCTCCGGAGCAGATGGCGCTCGTGTTCGATGCCGCCAAGGCGGCAGGCTTGCCGGTCAAGCTCCACGCAGACCAGCTCTCCAACCTGCATGGCGCCGAACTCGCCGCCCGCTATGGTGCGCTGTCGGCCGATCATCTCGAATACACAGACGAGGCAGGCGCCGTGGCCATGGCGAAGGCGGGAACCGTGGCGACGATCCTGCCCGGTGCCTACTATTTCATTCGCGAGACCAAGAAGCCGCCGGTGAGCCTGTTCCGCCAGCACGGCGTCAGAATGGCGGTCGCCACCGACAACAATCCCGGCACCTCGCCGCTGACCTCGCTGCTTTTGACTATGAACATGGCGGCGACCCTGTTCGGCCTGACGGTCGATGAATGCCTGGCCGGCGTTACCCGCGAGGCCGCCCGCGCGCTCGGCCTGCTGGGAGAGACCGGCACGCTCGAAACCGGCAAATCCGCCGATCTGGCGATCTGGAACATCGAGCGCCCCGCTGAACTCGTCTACCGCATGGGCTTCAACCCGCTGCATGCCCGCATCTGGAGAGGACAATGACCGAACTGACCCTGAAGCCCGGCAATGCGACGCTGGCCGACTGGCGCGCCATCTACCGTGGCGCCGTGCCCAAGCTTGACGATGCCTGCCAGCCAAAAATCAAGGCGAGCGCCGAGGCGGTCGCCAGGATCGTCGCCAAGGGCGAGCCGGTCTATGGCATCAACACCGGCTTCGGCAAACTGGCCAGCGTCCGCATCCCCGCCGCGGACCTCGAGACCTTGCAGCGCAACATCGTGCTGTCGCATGCCGCCGGCGTCGGCGAGCCGATGCCGGTCGCTGTTTGCCGGCTGATGATGGCGCTGAAGTTGGCCAGCCTGGCGCAGGGCGCCTCCGGCGTGCGGCCGCAGACCATCGAGTTGCTTGAAGCGATGCTTGCCAACGACGTCATCCCGGTGGTGCCGGCGCAAGGCTCCGTCGGCGCCTCCGGCGACCTTGCCCCCCTGTCGCACATGACGGCGGTGATGATCGGCGTCGGCGAATGCTTTACCCCGCATGGCCGTTTCCCGGCCAAGGTCGCCTTCGTCTCGCACGGGTTGGAGCCAGTGACATTGGGCGCCAAGGAAGGCCTGGCACTGCTCAACGGCACGCAATTCTCGACGGCCTATGCGCTGGCTGCATTGTTCGAGGCCGAAGTGCTCTACCAGTCGGCGCTGGTCGCCGGCGCCTTGTCGACCGATGCGGCAAAGGGCTCCGACGCGCCCTTCGATCCGCGCATCCATCAACTGAGAAAGCATCGCGGCCAGATCGAGACGGCGGATGCGCTGCGCAATCTGATGGCCGGCAGTGCCATCCGTGAATCACACCGCGTGGGCGACGAGCGCGTGCAGGATCCCTATTGCCTGCGCTGCCAGCCGCAGGTGATGGGTGCGGCACTCACCGTCCTGCGTCAGGCGGCGGACACGCTGGGCACCGAGGCCAATGGCGTCACCGACAATCCGCTGATTTTCGCCGAGGACGATACCGCACTTTCCGGCGGTAATTTTCATGCTGAGCCGGTGGCCTTTGCCGCCGACATGATCGCGCTGGCCGTCTGCGAGATCGGCTCGCTGTCGGAGCGGCGCATCGCCATGCTGGTCGACCCCGCGCTGTCGGGCATGCCGGCGTTCCTGACGCCCAAGCCCGGCTTGAATTCCGGTTTCATGATCCCGCAGGTGACGGCGGCGGCGCTCGTTTCCGAGAACAAGCAGAAAGCCTATCCGGCCAGCGTCGATTCCATCCCGACCTCGGCCAACCAGGAAGACCACGTTTCGATGGCAGCGCATGGCGCGCGCCGGCTGATCGGCATGGTCGAGAATGCGACGGCGGTGATCGGCATCGAGTTGCTGGCCGCAGCGCAAGGCTGCGATTTCCATGCGCCACTGGCATCGAGCAATGCCCTGGAAGCGGTGCGCAAGCTGGTCCGGGCCGAGGTGCCGCATCTCGACAATGACCGCCACTTCCATCCTGATATGGAAAAAGCCATCGCCATGGTGCGCAGCGGCGCGACCGTCAAGGCGGCCGGCGCGGTAACACTGCCTTCGATCTCGGGAGCCTGAGATGACCGACTGGCTTACAGTGACGGAAGGCACGGCACCTCTGCTGGTGTCGATCCCGCATACCGGCATCGATCTCGTCGGCATCGACAACCGGCTGGTCTCGCCCTGGCTCGGTCGCCGCGACTGCGACTGGTGGATCGACCAGCTCTACGATTTCGCCGCCGGCCTTGGCGCGACAGTCGTGCATACGTCGATCTCGCGCACCGTCATCGACGTCAACCGCGATCCCTCCGGCGCCTCGCTCTATCCCGGGCAGACGACGACGACGCTTTGCCCGACAGAGACTTTCGACGGCGATCCGCTTTACCTGCCCGGCGAGGAACCGACGCCGGCGGAAATCAGCCAGCGCTATCAGTCATATTTCGCGCCCTACCATGAAATGCTCGGGTTTCAGGCGACCAGGCTGCGCGGCCTGCATCYGAAGGTTGTCATCTATGATTGCCACTCGATCCGCTCGGTTCTCCCGCGTCTGTTCTATGGCACGCTGCCGGTGTTCAATCTCGGCACCAATGACGGCCAGACCGCCGATCCGGTGCTGCAGGGCCTGGTCGGCCAGATCATGGCCGAAAGCGGCGACAGCTACGTCATCAACGGCCGTTTCAAGGGTGGCTGGATCACGCGCTACTTCGGCAATCCGCAAGGCGGCTTCCATGCGCTGCAGATGGAACTTGCCGATCGCGGCTACTTGCATGAGCCCGAGGGCAAAGGTGAACCGGACAATTGGCCGGTGCCCTATGATGCCGCGTTCGCCGCACCCATGGCTGCGAAGCTGAAGAAGATTCTCGAGACCGCGATCACCTGGGCGCAGAGCTGACATCGAAACATCGGGAGGATGTCATGAACCGCCATGCCAGGATCGGCTTTCTCGCCATTCTGTTCGCAGCGACGCTGGTTTTCGGCGCGTCAGCCGATGAGGTGAAGATGAAGGGCGCCAATATCCTCGCCACCTTGAAAGGCGCGCATGTCGAAGGGCCGGACTGGACACAGAGTTTCGACGACGGCGGAGCCACCATCTACACAAAAGGCGGCACCCAGTCTCCCGGGCGTTGGGATGTTCGTGGCGACCAGTACTGCTCGCTATGGCCGCCTTCGGATGTCTGGGCCTGCTACGCCATGACCATCGATACTTCCGACCCTGCCCATGAGCAGGTCACCTGGATCAGTGCTGACGGCCACCGCAACGCCGCGCACCTCATTCGAAAGGGACAATGATGAACAATCCTCGCCACAACATCCGCGAAGTCCGCAGCCCGCGCGGCACGGAAATCAGCGCCCGCTCCTGGTTGACGGAGGCGCCGCTGCGCATGCTGATGAACAATCTCGACCCGGACGTCGCCGAAAACCCCAACGAGTTGGTTGTCTATGGCGGCATCGGCCGGGCGGCGCGCACCTGGAACGACTTTGACCGCATCGTCGCCTCGTTGAGGACGTTGGCCGATGACGAGACCTTGCTTGTGCAGTCGGGCAAGCCGGTCGGCGTCTTCCGCACCCATCCCGACGCGCCGCGCGTGCTGATCGCCAACTCCAACCTGGTGCCGCACTGGGCGACATGGGAAAAGTTCAACGAGCTCGATAAGAAGGGTCTGATGATGTACGGCCAGATGACGGCCGGCTCGTGGATCTACATCGGCACGCAAGGCATCGTGCAGGGCACCTACGAGACCTTCGTCGAGGCCGGCCGCCAGCACTATGGCGGCAATCTCAAGGGCAAGTGGATCCTGACCGGCGGCCTCGGCGGCATGGGCGGCGCCCAGCCGCTCGCCGCAGTTATGGCCGGCGCCTGCTGCCTGGCCATCGAATGCAACCCGGATTCGATCGATTTCCGCCTGCGCACCCGCTATGTCGACGAGAAGGCCGAGACGCTCGACGAGGCGATGGCAATGATCGAGCGCTGGACCAAGGCAGGCGAGGCGAAGTCGGTAGGCCTGCTCGGCAATACAGCCGAGATCGTTCCAGAAATGTTCAGGCGCGGCATTCGCCCTGATATGGTCACCGACCAGACCTCGGCCCACGACCCCATCAACGGCTACCTGCCCAAGGGCTGGACGATGGCTGAGTGGCGTGAGAAGCGCGTCAGCGACCCGAAGGCAGTTGAAAAAGCCGCCCGCGCCTCGATGCGCGAACATGTCGAGGCGATGGTGGCGTTCTGGAACGCCGGCGTGCCGACGCTCGACTACGGCAACAACATCCGCCAGGTGGCCAAGGAGGAGGGGTTCGAGAACGCCTTTGCCTTCCCCGGCTTCGTGCCGGCCTATATCCGTCCGCTGTTTTGCCGCGGCATCGGCCCGTTCCGCTGGGCGGCCCTGTCGGGCGATCCCGAGGATATCTACAAGACCGACGCAAAGGTTCGCGAACTGACGCCCGGCAACACCCATCTGCACAACTGGCTCGACATGGCGCGCGAGCGCATCGCCTTCCAGGGCCTGCCGGCGCGCATCTGCTGGGTTGGTCTTGGCGACCGGCACAGGCTCGGCCTCGCCTTCAACGAGATGGTGGCCAAGGGCGAGCTCAAGGCGCCTGTCGTCATCGGCCGCGACCATCTCGATTCCGGCTCAGTCGCCTCGCCGAACCGCGAGACGGAATCAATGAAGGACGGCTCGGACGCGGTGTCCGACTGGCCGCTGCTCAACGCGCTGCTCAACACCGCATCTGGCGCCACCTGGGTATCGTTGCACCATGGCGGTGGTGTCGGCATGGGCTTCTCACAGCACGCCGGCATGGTCATCGTCGCCGACGGTACGCGTGAGGCGGCTAGGCGCCTCGAGCGGGTGTTGTGGAACGACCCGGCGACCGGCGTCATGCGCCACGCCGATGCCGGCTACGACATCGCAGTCGAATGCGCGAGGGAGCACCAGCTCAACCTGCCCGGCATTCTCGGGTGATGGACTGACTGATGCGCGTCCTGCGGGCAGCCGGATACAAGTCCATGCCGTGGAAGAACGGCGGCGGGGTGACTACCGAGGTCGCCGTCTCGCCTGCCGACGCCGGGCTAAATGACTTCGACTGGCGCGTCTCGATGGCGCGCGTCGAAGGCAGCGGTCCGTTCTCGCAATTTGCCGGTATCGATCGCACGCTTGCAGTGCTCGAAGGCGAGGGCATCGTGCTGGATGTTGCTGGCCGCCCGCCGATATCAGTCACTGGGGCGACCGCCCCACTTTCCTTTCCGGCTGACGTGGCGACCGCGGCCGCGCTGATCGGCGGGCCGATCACCGATCTCAATGTCATGACCCGCCGCAGCCGGATGACGCATTCGGTCGAACGCCTTATGGTTTCGAACCCTGTGGAAATCAGGACCGGGACCGGGACGACCCTCGTCCTGTGTTTGAACGGCGAAGTCACCGTGCCCGGCACCGAGCCGGTCCACCTCGGGCCGCTCGACACGCTGCTGCCCGGCCCGGACACCGCCAGCCTCTTTATCCAGCCCGTCCAGGAGACGACGCTGTTCGTGATCCGGATCGGCGGCATCTCCGGCAACGATTAACGCTTGTTTCCAAACATGATCGCGATGCCGGCGAAATATAGCGTAAGCTATCGGCGGCATCACGAAAAAGCCTGAATCCTCCCCGTCGATCGAGCTTGACGGGAGAAGGGGCGCTCGTCTTGGAATTTTTGCTGAGAGATAACGCCCTGTCGTGGTGCGGAAACAAACTTTCAGCAAGTGGGATTATGCAACCAATTGCATTTGAATCGGTTTTAGGGCCATTGCCGTGGCGGTGACGCCGCTCAGTGTCCGCATACGGAATTTTCAATGAATATTCAGACGACCCCTGCCC
>NZ_JBFULQ010000196.1:0-9484 GCF_054049815.1 Mesorhizobium sp. P5_C1
ATGTACCGGCGACCATCAATGGATTCATGTCGACCCTGAGCGGGCGCGACGGCAAAGCCCGTTCCGCACGACGATCGCGCACGGCTACCTGACGCTGTCGATCATCGGCGCGCTGGCGCTCGGCATGGGCATCGTGCCCGAAAACACCCAGGCTGCGTTCAATTACGGTTTCGACAAGGTGCGTTTCCTGGCGCCGGTCAAGGTCGGCGCGCGCATCAGGCTGCGCGCCGTTCTGCTGTCCATGGAGGACAGAGGCCCTGGCCAGTATCTGATGAAGGCGGCCAACACGGTAGAGATCGAAGGCGAGGAAAAGCCGGCGCTCACCGCTGAAACGCTGGTCATGCTCTACGAGCGCCGCAAACGGGCAGGGGCCTGAGCCTTACGAAACGCTGGGCTGCGCGCGGCCAACGGTGCGGGCCGAGAGCAGCGCAAGGACCAGCGCGACCAGCGCCAGTGCCGTTGCCGTCTGAAAGGTGACCTGCATTCCCCGGGCGGCGGCCGCGGAACTCAGAATGTCTTGTTCCCCAGCCGATGCGACGGCGAAGACGGCGCCCATCAACGATGCGCCGGTGATGAGGCCGAGATTGCGCGACAGATTGAGCAGGCCAGAGACGACACCGCGCTCGCCCGCGCCAACACCGGTCATGATCGCTGCATTGTTGGACGTCTGGAACAGCGCGTAGCCGATGCAGGTGACGGTGATCGGCACGACATAGCTGGCAATGCCGAGTTTCGTCATGGCGAGCGACAGCAGGAACGTGCCGATGGCAAGGCTGGCCGAGCCGGCAACCATCATCCTGTGGGCCCCGAAGCGATCAGTCAGGCGTCCGGCCAGCAGCGCCGACAGGGCCGAGACGAGCGGACCGGTCGACAGCACGAGGCCGACCCTTGCGGCATCGAGCCCGAGCCCGCGCGACAGGTAGAACGGTGCAACCACCAGGGTCGCCATCATCACCGTCGCGACGACGAGGCTCATCGCCAGGCTGGCGCTCAACTGGAGGTCACGAAAGCTGGCAAGCTTGATCAAAGGGTTCTTCACTTTTGCCTGCGCTGCGGCGAACAGAACGACGCCGATGCCGGCAGCTATCAGCAGGCCGAGGTTGAGTGCGCCGAAATTGCCCCTGCCAAGCGTCATGGCCAGCGCATAGGCGGCCAGCGTCAGGGCCAGCAGGGCAGTGCCCACGGCGTCGAACTTGCCCCGATCAGCCTGGGCTGGCTTGCCGCGCGCCGGCAAGGCACGATAGGCGAGAGCGAAGGTGAGCATGCCCAGCGGCATGTTGACGAGGAAAATCGCCCGCCAGCCGAAGCCCGCGATCAGAAGGCCGCCGAGCGAGGGCCCAAGTGTCGTGCCGATTGCGGACATGGCGCCGAGCAGGCCCATGGCGCTGCCGGTTTTGGCCTTGCTCACCGTTTCGGCGACAAAAGCCAGCGTCAGCGCCATCATCAGCGCCGCACCAAGTCCTTGCACGGCCCGCGCGGCGATCAGCAGCCAGAGCGTTGGCGCCAGGCCGCAGAGTATGGACGCCAGCGTGAACAGCGCGATGCCGCCAAGCAGCAACGGCCGGCGCCCGAACATGTCGGCCAGCCGTCCGGCGCTGACAATCAATGTGGTGATGGCGAGCAGATAGGCCAGAACAACCCACTGCACCGACTGGAACGAAGCGCCGAACGCCTGCATCAGCGACGGCAGGCCGACGCTGGCAATGCTGGTTCCCAGCGACGACAGCAGGGTGGCGAGCGAAAGGCTCGCCAGCGCCCGGCGGGAGGATTGGGGCGGCGCCGATACGCGCTCATTTTGCTCTGCGATTGCCAAGGCGATCTCCTTTCCATCGGCTCCATAACCGGAGCTGTCGGAGATCTAGTCTTTTGGCTGATATGGCGGAAGACGCAGTATTTGCATGCTATTCGTGCATCAAACGCCATATCACGTGCTATGATCCGCGGATGGCATCGCCCGATCTCAATTTGCTCGTCGCCCTCGACGTTCTGCTGACCGAAGGCAGTGTGGCGCGCGCCGCCAATCGTCTTGGTCTAAGCCCCTCGGCGATGAGCCGGACGCTGGCGCGGCTGCGCGAGGCGACGGGCGATCCGCTGCTGGTTCGCGCCGGCCGCGGCCTGGTTCCGACACCGCGTGCGCAGGAGTTGCGGCAGCAGGCTGGTCGCGTCGTCCAGGATGCGGAAGCACTGCTGCGCCCTGCCAGGCTCCTCGACCTTTCGGACCTCGCCAGGACTTTCACACTGCGCACCAATGAAAGCTTCGTGGAAGAGTTCGCGCCGCGCCTTGTTGCTCGCATCGAAGCGGAGGCGCCATGCGTGCGACTGCGTTTCGCGCCGAAGTCAGACAAGGATGTCACGCCGCTGCGCGAGGCGGCGGTTGACCTGGAAATCGGCGTCGCCAGTGAAACCGGACCCGAGATGCGTATTCAGGCCCTGTTTCGCGACCGCTTCATCGGTGCGGTGCGCGCTGGCCATCCCYTGAGCGAGGGCGTCGTGACGGCCGAGCGCTACGCGGCTGGCCGCCACATCAGTGTTTCGCGGCGTGGCCGCGAGAAAGGGCCGATCGATGAAGCCCTGGAGCGGCTTGGACTCCAGCGGACTGTCGTGTGCATGGTTTCAAGCTTCTCGGCCACGCTTGCGATGGCGCGCGCATCCGACCTGATCGCCAGCGTGCCCGAGCGGCACACCGAGGGCGCGCGCGCCGGCATGCACAGCTTTCCGCTGCCGGTCGCCACCGTGGAGGTCACCATCTCCATGCTCTGGCATCCGCGTCTCGATGCCGATCCGGCGCAACGCTGGTTGCGCGACTGCGTGCGGGAGGTCTGTGCGACATCTCGCTGACCGGCAATCAACGCGCCATCGCCGCCTCAACCACCTTGAAAATCCGCTGGTCTGCGCACTGGGCAACGTTGAAGCGCAGGAAGCGGCTGGCTGTCTGGGACAGGCTGAACGCATTGCCGGGCGCCAGCACGATGTTGTCGGCGAGAGCCCGGCGGGCGACTTCGGCCGCATCGACGCCATCCGGCAGGCTGCACCACAGGAACAGCCCGGCCGGCTGGTCGATCCAGGGCGTGATGCCGATTGCCTTCAGACGGGTGCTCGTCTCGCCCATGGCGCGCGAAAGCCGCGCCCGCAGCAGATCCATGTGCTTGCGGTAGCTGCCGTCCTTCAGCAGCGTCAGCACCAGTTCGGCCGCAAGCCGCCCGCCGCCGAAAGTGGTGGCGATCTTGAGATCGGTCAGGCGCTCGATCCAGTCGCGGGGCGCTGCGATGAAGCCGCAGCGAACAGACGCCGACAGCGTCTTGGAGAAACTGCCGATCTGGACGACCCGGCTCAGGCCATCGAACGCCGCCAGCCTGGGGGCGGGCGCATGTTCGAAATCGGCAAAGATGTCGTCCTCGACGATGGTCAGGTCGGATTGATCGGCGAGCTTGAGCAGCCGGTGGGCCGTGACTGGCGACAGGATCGCGCCGGTCGGGTTGTGGATGGCCGAATTGGTGATGTAGAGCCGAGGCCGGTGCTCGGCCAACGCCTGCGCGAACAGGTCGATGTCCGGCCCTGACTGCGTGTAAGGAACGCTGACGACCTTGGCGCGGTGGGCGCGCAGCAAAGCATGAAAATTGAAGTAGCAGGGATCGTCGACCAGTACCGTGTCACCGGGCTCGATCAGAAACCGGCACAGGAGATCGATGGCCTGCGTGCCCGATTCCGTCAGCATGATCTGTTCGGGAGAGGCTTCGATGCCATGCTCGGCCATGCGCCGCGCCAGCAGGTTCCGCAGCGGCGGCAGGCCGAGCGGCGTGCCGTAGTCGGCGAGCGCGACATCATCGGCGCGCGCCACGGTTCGCAGCGCGCGGCGCAACCCTGCCTGGGGCATCCACGCGGCCGGCAGCCAGCCGCAGCCGGGTTTCAGACTGTCATCGCCTGCCTCCAGCGACTGGCGCGAGATCCAGAGCGGATCGACCGCGCGATCGAGCCGGGGACCGATCTCGGCCAGAGACAGCGGCGCCAGCGAGCCGGCGGCATAGAAGCCTGAGCCCGGTCGGGAGCGGATCGCGCCTTCTGCGGCGAGCCGCTCATAGGCTTCGACCACGGTGGATTTGGAAACCTGCATGGATTTGGCGAAGGCGCGGATCGACGGCAATCGCGCCCCCGGAGTCAGGCTGCGCGCGGCAATCCGCTGGCGGACAGTCGCCATCACGCTCTCGACCAAAGTGACCGTGTCCTCAGTCTCAAGCGCTGGTATCGTCATCTGTACTGCCTTGTCGACCATTACAGTTTTGAAAAATTGTACCCCATTGTCACTGGCGACGCCATAGGCGCAGGCCCGATAGAGGGCGAAACAAAACGGAGCCTGTGATGGACAAGATGGCGAGCGGCTGGGTGAACGGATTCGTCGGCGTGCTGATTTTCAGCGGCTCGCTTCCGGCAACGCGCGTCGCCGTGATGGATTTCGATCCAACCTTCGTGACATCGGCCCGCGCGGCGATTGCCGGACTGCTTGGTCTCGCCCTGCTGCTGGTGTTCCGCCAAAAGCGCCCGGAGCGAGGGGATTTGCTGTCGCTGGTCATCGTCGCGCTCGGCGTGGTGGTGGGTTTTCCCCTGCTGACGGCACTGGCGCTCAAGCACGTCACCTCGGCCCACTCCATCATCTTCGTCGGCCTGCTGCCGCTGGCGACGGCGATTTTCGGCGTGCTGCGCGGCGGTGAACGTCCTCGCCCGGCGTTCTGGCTGTTCTCGTGCGTGGGCAGCGGGCTTGTCGCGGGCTTTGCCCTGATGCAGGGCGTGACAGCCTCGCCGGTCGGCGATGGTCTGATGCTGGCCGCCATCGTCGTCTGCGGCCTGGGTTATGCCGAGGGTGCAGCGCTGTCGCGCAAGCTCGGCGGCTGGCAAGTGATCTGCTGGGCGCTGGTGCTGTCGCTGCCGATCATGCTGGTGCTGACTTTCGCGACGCTGCCGCCATCCTTTGCCAGTGTCGGCTCCAACGCCTGGATCGGGCTCGCCTATGTCTCACTGTTCAGCATGCTGATAGGCTTCGTGTTCTGGTACCGCGGCCTTGCGCAAGGCGGCATCGCCGCCGTCGGACAGTTACAGCTTTTGCAGCCGTTCTTTGGCCTGGCGCTGGCGGCGACGCTGCTGCATGAGCAGGTCAGTCCGCTAATGGTGGTCGTGACGCTCGGTGTTGTGCTATGCGTGTTCGGCGCGAAGAAATTTGCCAGGTAGTTCCGGGGCGGCGGCTCTTGTCCCTAGAACTTCGTCACCACGCCGATGCCGATGCCCTCGAAGCCGCCCATCGCCATCAAGGCCGCGGGCGCCTCGTCGAGGCTGATCTTCTTGCCGACCAGAAGTTCGGGCTTGAGCTTGCCGTTGCGGATCATCTCCATCATCGCCTGGTAGCGATAGGCCTGCATGCCGTGGCTGCCGAGAATCTCGAGCTCGAAGGCAATCACCTTGTCCATCGGCACCTGTGGGCGGGCGTGCTCCCCCAGCATCAGGCCGACCTGCACATGGCGGCCGCGCCGGCGCAGGTTCGCGATCGAGTTGAATGAGGTGGTGGGGTGGCCGAGCGCGTCCATCGACATGTGCGCACCGCCATTGGTGATCTGCTTCACGGTCTTGACGACATTCGGCGTTTTCGACGCGTTGATGGTGGCGACGGCGCCGATCTTCCTGGCGAAATCGAGCTTCTCGTCGGTGAGGTCAATGGCGATGACATTGGCGCCCATCGCGCTGGCGATCATGATCGCCGACAGGCCGACGCCGCCGCAGCCATGCACCGCCACCCATTCGCCCGGCGTCACCCGACCCTGATCGACGATGGCGCGAAAGGAGGTGACGAAGCGGCAGCCGAGGCTGGCGGCGGTGGCGAATTCCATCTCGTCGGGCAAGCGCACGAGATTGGTGTCGGCGTGTTCGATGGCGACATATTCGGCGAACGAGCCCCAGCCGGTGAAGCCGGGCTGCGTCTGATGTTCGCAGACCTGGTGATTGCCCGAGGTGCATTCGAAGCAATGGCCGCAACCGACTGCGAACGGCACCGTGACGCGTTCGCCGGCCTTCCAGCGGGTCACATGCTTGCCGGCGGCGACCACGACACCGGCCAGTTCGTGGCCCGGCACATGCGGCAGGCGGATGCCGTCGTCATGACCCATCCAGCCATGCCAGTCGCTGCGGCACAGTCCGGTCGCCTCGACCTTGATGACGACGCCATCGGCAGCCGGTTTCGGATCGGGAACGGTCTGGATCGTCGGCGCTTCGCCGAATTTCTCGAAGACGACGGCTTTCATTGGCAACTCCCAACCTTCAAACGGCCTGTGGGAAACGATAGCCGATTCCCTGTCCGGTCAAGCGGAAATCGATTCCGCCAGACGGACTGACCAGTTGGCGCTGGCGCTACGCGTCGGCGGCCTTACTCGGCATCGATCTGGTTCTGGGGAGCCGCCTTCTGGAACGCCGAAAGGGCCATGCAGGCGGCGTTGATGCGCGCGATGGTCGGGTAAGGCGTCATGTCGAGGCCGAAGCGGGCATTGCTGGTGACCTGCGCAGCCAGGCAGATGTCGGCCAGGCCCGGCATGTCGCCATGGCAGAATGTACCTGTCTCGGCCGAGGCAGCCAGGATCTTTTCCAGCGGCTGAAAGCCTTCGTTCACCCAATGGCGGAACCAGTTGGTGATGTCCTGGTCGCCGGCGCCGAACAAAGTGCGCAGCGAGGTCAGCACGCGCAGATTGTTCACCGGATGGATATCGCAGGCGATCATCTGCGCCAGCATCCGGACCCGCGCCCGGCCAGCCGCGTCCTTCGGCAGCAGCGGCGGTTCGGGACGGGTTTCGTCGAGGAATTCGATGATCGCCAGCGATTGCGTCAAGAGCGTCCCGTCATCGAGGATCAGCGCCGGCACCAGACCCTGCGGATTGACCGCGAGATAGGCGGGCTCCAGATGCTCGCCATGGCGCAGGTGATGCGGGACATAATCATAGCTCAGCCCCTTCATCTCCAGCGCAATCCGCACCCGATAGGAGGTGGAGGAGCGATAGTAGTTGTGCAGGACGACGTCGCTCATGCGCTTACTTCGGTTGGCCGATGGTGACTTCGATCGTGCCGATGCCGTCGACACCGCCGGTCATCGTGTCGCCGGCACGAACCGCGCCGACACCGGCCGGCGTGCCGGTGAAGATCAGGTCGCCGGGTTCCAGTTCCACCGCCTCGCTGCAGATCGATACGATATCGGCGATCGGCCAGATCAGTTCGGCGAGGTCGGCATCCTGCCTGACCTTGCCATTGACGGCGAGCCAGATGCGGCCCTTTTGCGGGTGGCCAGCTTTCGCCGCGGGGACCAGCGGGCCGCAAGGCGCGGAGCGGTCGAACGCCTTCGACCAGTCCCAGGGCCGCGCCGTCTTCTTGGCTTCATCCTGCAGATCGCGGCGGGTGAGGTCGATGCCGACGCCATAACCCCAGACATGATCTAGAGCCCGCTCGCGCGTGATGCGGAAGCCTGGCTTGCCGATCGCAGCGACCAGTTCGATCTCATGGTGCAGATTGCCGGTCAAGGGTGGGTAGGGGATGGTGGTGCCGGAATCGACCACCGCATCGGCCGGCTTGGTGAAGAAGAAGGGCGGATCGCGCTCGTCATTGCCGAATTCGCGGGCATGCGCCGCGTAGTTGCGGCCGACGCAGAAGATGCGGCGCACCGCAAAGCGCTCGGGCGAGCCGGCAACGGCCACCGATGATGTTGCGGGCGAGGGAAGGACGAAGGCGGTCATGTGGGTCTCTGCTTGGTTGCCGGAACATTCGGCCGATTTGTGCGCCCGGGCAAGGCGAAGTGATCGAGAAAGCGCGGCCGCGCTTTCCGACGGAGATGGCGATGTACTATTTGGCAATAATCTGGCCATGGTCGCGAGGCTATTCTAAAGCGCGTCGCGTTTGAACGGATTTGAGGCGACGCGCTTTAGGTCTTTGTCTCATGCATGTCGTTCACCCAAAACCGGGGCCACTTTTGGGCGACATGCATCAATCGCCCCCGAACCGAAATGAACCCATGACCGCAGTCCACGATCGCGCCCGGTTCCTCATCATCGACGACCACCCGCTGTTTCGCGAGGCGCTGCACAGCGCGGTGCAGATGGCTTATCCGGAAGTCGACACGGTGGAGGCGCGCTCGATCAGCGAGGCGCTCGATCTTCTGGCCGGCGCCAAGCCGTTCGATCTGGCGCTGCTCGACCTCAGCATGCCCGACGTGCACGGCTTCGACGGACTGCTGCAACTCCGAACCCGCTATCCGCGCCTGCCGGTGGTCATCGTCTCGGGTTATGAGGAACCAAAGATCATTTCCGAGGCACTGTCCTATGGGGCGGCCGGCTTCATCCCGAAATCGGCGCGCAAGAGCGACCTCGCCGCCGCCATACGCTCGGTGATGGAAGGTGCGATCTATGTGCCGGAAACCTATGAAGCCCGCACGCCCGACGCCGACAGCGTCGACCGTGCCGACATGGTGCAACGCCTGTCGACGCTGACGCCGCAACAATTGCGCGTGCTGCAGATGCTGCGCCAGGGCCTGCTCAACAAGCAGATCGCCTATGAGCTGCAGGTCGGCGAAACCACGGTCAAGGCTCATGTGTCGGAAATCCTGCGCAAGCTCAATGTCTACAGCCGCACGCAAGCGGTGATCGAGGTGTCGAAGCTGGACAATGCGGAGCTGTTCAGGGATCAGGCTGGGTTTTGAGCTTTTACCTTTCCCCTTGTGGGGGCGATCCGCGAAGCGGAGCTGGGTGGGGGGCAACGATGTTCGGGCAGGGCGTGGTAAAAAGTGCACTGTCACCGCAATTGCAAGTGCACTGTCACTGTATTTCGCAATTGCCGTAGTTCCATTCTAGTCCTCGATCAATTCAGGTAACGCAAACCACCCATCCTCGACATCAGGTTCGGCGAAGCTGTCGACTGACCATACTTCAATAATATTCTCTATTATCTCGCTCTCACTGACTCCATATCTGTGATCTCGGACCCATTTCCCCATGTTGCCGGTCACCGGAATCCCGCCGCGCCTAAAGATTTTCTCGAGGCTAACACGCGTAAAAGTCTTCAAATCCTCACCCGTGAGCTCAAATTCATGCCGTCCTACCGGAATGATTTGCCAAAGCCCGATAGCGTCACGATCTAGCTCATTTGGCATATTTTCAAGCCACTGACGCAGAGGCCAACCGTAGGCTCTATGTTTCTTTTGATAATCCATTTTAGCTCACTGCTGATGTATCTTCGAATCTTTAATCAAATCAGGATGCGAAATATCGATAGAGGGTTCACTTTTCACGCTGTTTCGAGGCCACAAGAATTACCAAGAATGACGCAACGGTGACAGTGCACTATTTTCCTGAATCGGCGAATTACGGTGACAGTTCACTTTTTCTGTTCGCTGCGCGCCTCGCGTTCCTGGTTTCACGGCCTGGCTCGGCAATCTGCTCGACAAATGCATCGATAAGGAGTGCACTGT
>NZ_JBFULQ010000197.1:0-9466 GCF_054049815.1 Mesorhizobium sp. P5_C1
GATCACGACAGACCAACCGCACAGCTGGCAGCACATGCTCGACCTGTTCCGCAGCCGCGGTCTCTCCCCGGTGGCGGACACAACGACGAGTTCGTTCGAACTCCAGCGCAGCATGGTCGCCAATGGCTTCGGCGTCGCCGTCAGCTACACCCGCCCGCATGGCGACCGCAGCTATGACGGCCTGCCGCTCCTCTGCAAACGGTTGTCCGATCCGCTGCCCATGCAGCGGATCCTGCTCACCTATGACACGCACCAGCGCGTTTCCAATGCGGCGCTGGCGTTCATCGAGGTCGCGAAGGATTGGTTCGCCTCTCATGACATCTTCGCGTCCGCAAGCGAGACTGCTTGACGGCCTTCCAGTCTGCTGCCAATCCAGCAGCATGGAACCGATCCAGTCGAAAGCGGCCCAGGGCCGTGTCGCCGATGCACCGAACGGCCATTGGGTCTATCGCGTGCTGCCGCGCTCGATATGGCCCTATGCGCAGCTTGCCCGGTGGGACAGGCCGATCGGCTGGCAATTGCTTTTGTGGCCTTGCTGGTGGTCGGCGGCACTTGCGGCGAGCGCCTATCCGCGTCCCGGCGATCCGCTGCTCTCGCTGCTGCCGGCGCCATTGTATCTCGTGCTTTTCCTGATCGGCGCCATCGCCATGCGCGGCGCCGGCTGCACCTACAACGACCTCGTCGACGAGGACATCGACAACAAGGTCGAGCGGACGCGGTCACGGCCGCTGCCGTCGGGCAAGACCACGCGTCGGCGGGCATGGGTGTTTCTTGTCCTGCAGGCGCTGATCGGCCTGGTGGTGCTCATCCAGTTCAACAGTTTCGCCATTCTGCTCGGCATCTGCTCGCTGGCCATCGTCGCCGTCTATCCGTTCATGAAGCGGATAACCAACTGGCCACAACTGGTTCTCGGCCTTGCTTTTTCCTGGGGTGCACTGATGGGATGGGCAGTCGAGTTCGGCGACCTCGATGGACCCGCCATCATGCTCTATATCGGCTCTATCCTGTGGGTGATCGGCTACGACACGATCTATGCGCATCAGGACAAGGAAGATGACGCCATTGTCGGCGTGCGCTCGACGGCGCGCCTGTTCGGCGACAACACCAAGTCATGGCTTGTCGGGCTCTATGGCGGCACGCTTGTGTGCTTCGCCATCGCCTTCGCGTCGGCTCAGGCTCCAGTGGTGGCGCTGGCCGGGCTGATCGCCGCCGGCGCCCATATGGCCCGGCAGATCGCCGTACTGGATATCGACAATCCGGACCAGTGCCTGCGGCTGTTCCGTTCGAACAACCAGGTCGGCTGGCTGATCTTCCTTGGCCTGATCGGCGGCGCAGTGTGGGTGGCATTGAAGCCGCTGGTTTAGCGGCTTTCTTCCTTCTCACCCCACAGGGGAGAAGGAAGAACGCGCCAAGCTCTTTCTACTCCCGCGAAATAATCTCCTGGCCGTCGATGACCAGCCTGAGACCGAGATCGCCGGCCCTGCGGCGGGCGAGGAAGCGCGGGCGGCGCATGTGCGAAACGCGGCCCTTGCGACGATCCTGCGGCGGCAGCGTCTTGATGGCGGCGCCGAGCGATTCTTCCAGGGTACGGGCAACGCCGTCCGACTCGATCAAGAGCATCGGCAGACGGTAGGCGTCGGCCCAGGCCCGCCAGTCGGCGGCGACATCTTCGAGATCATCGGCCACCAGCAGCGGCACCGACAGCATCGGATCGTTGTGCAGGAGTTCCAGCGTCACCGTAACATTGCCGTCCGGATCCTCCATCGCACGGGCGGCGACGCCGCGAAACGCATTGGCTGGCAGCGCGATGATCGCCGGCAAACCGCTCATCTCGAGCATGCGGCGGATCACTGCGCCCCGCTTGTCGATGGTAAAGGTCACGTCGCCGTAGTCGTCGCGTGTGGCGTAGCTCACCACTTGCGGCAGGCGGAATGGGTCGAGACGCATGTTGCGTCCGGCCCAGACTGGCTTCAGTCCGGTGTTCATAGAGTGCCTTCCTGTCTGTCTCCTGAGAGCCGGTGTCCGGTTCTCTCCGGGCCGGTTTTTCCAGCCTCGTTTGTGAGCAGACAGTAGCGTGGGCTCCTTACCGCCCCGCTTAAGAAAGTCGGTTAAATTTTGCTGATCTGCGGGATGGTTATCGGAATGCCACCAGCCACAAGATGCCGAAAGGATCAGATAACCTTACCGGGATTCATGATGCCGGCTGGGTCGAAGGCAGCCTTCACCCGGCGCATCAGGTCGATCGCCATCGGTGCCGCTGTGGCGATCAGTTCGTCCCGCTTCAACTGGCCGATGCCATGCTCGGCCGAGATCGAACCGTGCAGGCTGCGCACCACGTCATGCACGGCCTTGTTCATCGTATGATAGAGAGCGAGAAACGCCTCGTCGTCGCCGTCGACGGGCCGCGAGATGTTATAGTGCAGATTGCCGTCACCCATATGGCCGAAGCAGACCACGCGGGCGCCGGCACTCACCGACGCCACCGCGCCGGCGGCCTCCTCGATGAAGCGCGGGATCGAAGCGATCGGCACCGAAATGTCGTGCTTGATCGAAGCGCCCTCCGGCTTCTGCGCCTCGGGCAGCAGCTCGCGGAAGTTCCAGAAGGCATCGCCCTGCCCAAGACTTGCGGCAATGACTGCGTCGCCGACGAACTCCTGTTCGAGACCAGTCGAGAGCACCTCCTCGATCAATGCCCGCGAATCCTCCGATGAGC
The DNA here is from genome assembly GCF_054049815.1 of Mesorhizobium sp. P5_C1. Classification (NCBI taxonomy): domain Bacteria; kingdom Pseudomonadati; phylum Pseudomonadota; class Alphaproteobacteria; order Hyphomicrobiales; family Phyllobacteriaceae; genus Mesorhizobium; species Mesorhizobium sp. P5_C1. Next base: position 2,714 of record NZ_JBFULQ010000197.1, read on the forward strand.
GGCCGGACGAAATCTGCATCAGCACATACCACGGCCAATCTTCGACCAGCGGCCGCACCACGCCCTGGGTATGCGCCAGGGTGAAGTCGTACGGGCGCTTGCCGATCAGTTCGAAGGCGGTGAGCGCTGCTCCGGCGCGGTCCATCGCCAGGCTGAACAGGGAGAGCGCTGCTTGCGGCGATGACAGGCCAACGAAAGCCACCTCGCGCCCTTTCGGCTTCGGGAACAGCTTGAGCACGGCGGCTGTGATGACGCCTAGCGTGCCCTCGGCGCCGACGAACAGGTTCTTCAGGTCGTAGCCGGTGTTGTCCTTCTTCAGCTTGCGCAAATCGTCGAACACCTCGCCGGTCGGCAGCACCACTTCAACCCCAAGGCAGAGTTCGCGCGCATTGCCATAGGCAAGCACGCCGGTGCCGCCGGCATTGGACGACAGGTTGCCGCCGATCTGGCAGGAGCCCTGCGCGGCCAGCGACAGCGGAAACAGCCGGTCGACGCTATCAGCCGCTTCCTGCAGCGTCTGCAGGATGACGCCGGCTTCGACCGTCACCGTGTTGGACAAGACATCGATCTCGCGGATGCGGTTCAGCCGCGACAGCGACAGCACGATCTCGCGGCCGGATCTATCCGGCACCTGGGCGCCGACCAGTCCGGTGTTGCCACTTTGCGGCACGACTGGCGTTCCCGTCTCGGTTGCCAGCCGCATGATCTGGCTGACTTCCTCAACGCTGCCCGGCCGCAGCACCAGCGACGTCGCGCCATGCCAGAGCCCGCGTCGCTCCGTGAGGTAAGGCGCGATATCCTGCTCGTCGCGCAACGCGTATTTGTCACCGACGATCGCCGCGAAGCGATCGATGAGAGCGGGATCGAGTTTCTCTGATACTTCGGTCATGGGGAAAACTACGTTGCTGCCAAGATGTTGTCACGAGGGGCGGCGGCGCGCGAGAGCCGATCGTTGATCGCCTCGCCAAGCCCGTCGAAGGGAACAGGCTCAACGGCGATAATCCGTGCGCCGCTGCTGTCGAGTACCTGCATATGAGCGAAAAGATTGCTCGCCGCTTCGCGCAGGTCGCCTGTCTCGGACAGGTTGACGAACGCGGCGGCATGTCGCCAGCCTTCGGCTCGCTGGCTGCCGAAGCCGAGCAGGGCTTCGCCCTCACCAACTGTTCCGGCGTTGAGCCGCATCGCGGCGTCAGGCGCATAGTGCGAGGCAAGCATGCCCGGTGCCTCGACGCCGGCGGCGCCGCCGCGCAAGAGCCCCATGCCGATGGCCGCCTCGATGTCTTCGGCGGCAATGCCGCCAGGCCGGAGCAGCCGCAATCTTTCCCCTTCGGCCTTGACGATGGTCGATTCCAGCCCGACTGGCGTCGCCCCGCCATCGACCACCAGCTTTATGCGTGCGCCGAGATCCGCCGCCACCGCTTGCGCCGTGGTCGCGCTGATCTTGCCGGATGAATTGGCGCTGGGCGCGGCAAGCGGCCGGCCAAGCCGGGCGATGAGCTCGCCGCCAAAGCCTCTTGGCATGCGCAAGGCAATCGTATCGAGCCCGGCCGTGACCAGCGGGTGGATGCCGTTGCCGGGCCGCTGCGGCAGCACCAGCGTCAGCGGACCCGGCCAGAACGCAAGCGCCAGTTTCTTCGACAGCGGATCAAACAGCGCTATGCGCTCGGCCATCGCCATGTCGGCGACATGGGCAATCAGCGGGTTGAAGCGGGGCCGCCCCTTGGCTTCGAAAATGCGCGCCACGCCGATGCCGTTGGTGGCGTCGCCGGCAAGCCCGTAGACGGTTTCGGTCGGGATGGCGACGACGTCGCCGTCCCGGAGCAGCGCCAGCGCCCGCTCCAGCGCCTCGCTGACGGCAAGTATTTCAGCCACTCTCATCACCTCGCAGATGACGGCTGCGTAGTACGATGGCGGCTGTTGGGCAAGTCGGCTGTTGCGACAAGTCGCTGTCGGGCAATCTGGGCATTGGCGATTTATCAATCGCTAAAATGCTACGTTCACGCGAAAGCCGGCATCAATTCCGGCCCGCTACTGTGCGGCTTCTGGGCAAAGGGGAGCGATCATGGTGTCTGTGCGTATGCTGCTGGGTATTGTCGTTGTGGTGGCGGCCGGCGGGGCACAGGCCTCGTCGCTGGTTTTCCCCGGCGTGCCCTCTTCGACGCCATCCATCATCAAGCTCGATGCCGCCAAACCCCTGAAGACCGCCGAAACCGCCAAGGCCAGCAATGTGCAATCGGTGGTGGGGCTCGGCGAAGCGCAGCCCGACGTCACTTATGAAAAGGTGTCGGCGATCACGGACAAGCCGGAGGCCAGGCGTGGGTTTGAGCAGAACCCGATGGTCATTCGCGGCGGGATCGTCGGTCCGGCCTTCTCGGCGCCGGCGCCAAGCGCCGCCTCGGCGAAAGCCGAAGCACCAGAGACGGGCACCGCGCCGGCGACAGGTACTGCGCCGGCGACAGGTACTGCGCCGGCAACGGCTACAGCCTCCGCCGCGCCTGCGGGAGACGCCGGGACAAACTCGGCCTCGCCGCCGAAAGCACCCGCACGAGCAACAACCCAGCCCGCTCGCGGGGTCAGCAAAGCCAATTAGAGGCTGGACCGCGACTTGACGGCGGTCTGGCGCCCAGCGCACYATTTGCAGGCAGACCCGTCGCGGTTCTTCGCCGCCGGGTGCCACTGTCCGAATTTCGTCAAGCGGCCATGGTAGACGGGTTTTTGTCATTTGGGGTAAGGGGGCTGATCATGAGAAAATTCAAAATTGTTACTGCGGCCGGGCTTCTGCTGGCGTCCTTGTTTGGCGCCGGCGCGGCCCAAGCCGATGACATGCTGGGATCCTATGTCGCGCGCATTTCCGATCGGGATCATCAGGCGAGTGACGGCTATGCACTGGAGACTGCCGCGCAGATGGTACGGCAGGACCGCGCCAACTGGCACAAATTCCACCGTCGCGACCGCGACGACGAGGGTGATGGCTGGTTCAGGACCAACGACCAGCGCGCCGATTTGCAGCGCATGCTGGAGCGCTCCGGCGCGATGAGCTCCTCGACCAAGCGCGCCATCGTCAATGGCGAGCCGCTGATCCAGGTCGACGTCTACGAAAACAGCGTGCGTGTCAGCATTCTGGAAGACTGACCCGTCAGCTTCCGGGAAGCCTGACCCAGTCAGCTTCCGGGAAGACTGATAGGTCCGCATCTGACAGAAAAGGCGGCGCGTCAGCGCCGCCCTTTCATCAATCAATAGATCGGCGGCCTAAAATCAGGCGGCTTCTTCCTTGTCTTCGCCTTCTTCGGACTCGTCGTCTTCGGATTCGTCTTCTTCGGATTTCTCGTCGTCGCCTTCAGCCTTCACGCTGTCATCGGCGTCGTCTTCGTCCTCATCGTCTTCGTCTTCTTCGTCTTCATCATCATCGGAGAGCGTGGCGGCTTCGGCGTCGTCAGACTCTTCGCCTTCTTCATCGTCGCCGTCTTCGTCATCATCCGACAGATCGGCCGCTTCGACCGTGGCGGCGGCAGCGTGATCGAGGGCGGTTTCGGAAGCGGATTCAAGCGCCTCGGCGGGAGCCGGGGTTTCTTCTGTCACTTCGATTTCGTGATCGGAATTCATGGAAGCCTCCGTGGGTTGGGGAACATGTCCCTTTTGCCACGGAGAGGTCATCGTCATATGACTGTAAGCCGGCTCGAAGGACCCATCTTCAGAATTTTTCAGGCCTCAACCAGCGATCTTCGAGAAGTCCGCGACCTGACCGGTGGCCGCCCGGATGCGGGCGAGGAGCGCCAGGCGGTTGGCGCGCACGGCCTCGTCCTCATCATTCACGAGAACATGCTCAAAGAATGAATCAACCGGTTCGCGCAACACGCTAAGCGCCAGCAGCGCGCCGGAAAAGTCTTCGTTTTGAATCGCTTCGCCGGCTTGCTTCTCAGCCTGATTCACCGCCGCAAACAGTGATTTCTCAGCATCCTCGCGAAACAGCGCCGGCTCAACAGTCTTGGCGACCACCGTTTTCTTCTTCTCCTCGGCGGCCAGGATGTTGGCCGCGCGCTTGGTGCCGGCGAGCAGATTCCTGCCGTCCTCGGTGTCGAGGAAAGAACCAAGCGCCTCGACACGGCGCACGATCTGCAGCAGGTCGTCGGACTGCGGTGTGATGACGGCGTCGATCAGATCATGCCGCGCACCCTGGTCACGGAGGTAGACTTTGAGGCGATCGTGGAAGAAGGCGAGGAGGTCGGAAACCCTCCCGACGATGGGGGCCAGCGCCAGTCGAGTATCATTTTCGRTCAATATTCTAACCACCCCGAGCGCTGCCCGACGCAACGCATAGGGGTCCTTCGATCCCGTCGGCTTTTCGTCAATGGCCCAGAAGCCGATAAGCGTATCCAGCTTGTCGGCAAGCGCGACAGCGACCGATACCGGATCGCTCGGCACACGGTCGGAAGGACCTTGCGGCTTGTAGTGTTCTTCCGCCGCCGCGGCGACCGAAGCATGCTCGCCCTGCAGCAGCGCGTATTTTCGGCCCATGGCGCCTTGCAGTTCGGGAAATTCGCCGACGACTTCGGTGGTGAGATCGGCCTTCGCAAGGACAGCGGCGCGGCGCGCCAGCACAGGATCGGCGCCGACGATCGGCGCCAATTCCTCGGCGAGCCGGGCAATCCGCTCCACCCGCTCACCTTGCGTGCCGAGCTTTGCATGGAAGGTGACGCCGAGATGGTCGAGGCGCGCCATGCGCTGGTCGAGCGGCTTCTTGAGATCGAGCCCGAATTTTTCCGCCGATGCCGAGAGCTGATGGAGGTCCGGCAAATCGCCCTGGTCGGTCGTCCAGAAATAGAGCGCATCGGACAGCCGGGCGCGCACCACCTTGCCGTTGCCGTGGGCGATCTCCTTGCCGCCATCCTTGGCCTCGATGTTGGCGGTGAGGATGAAGCGATTGGAAAGACCCTCGGCAGCACCCTGCGGCCGCGTGACAAAGCATTTCTGGTTGGCGCGGATGGTCAACCGGATCACTTCGGCCGGAATGGCCAGGAAAGCCTCCTCGAACTCGCCCATCAGCACGACCGGCCATTCGACCAGCCCGGAGACTTCCTCCAGCAGCCCTTCGTCCTCGACAAGATCGAGCCCGTTGGCGAAGGCGAGATTGCGTGCGTCGGCAAGGATGATCTCCTTGCGCCGGTCGGCGTCGAGCACGACCTTGGCCGCCTCCAGCTTTGAGACATAGTCGTCGAAGCGGCGCACCGTAATGGCGCCAGGCGCGTGGAAGCGGTGGCCATAGGTGATGTTGCTCGAACGGATGCCGTCGATCTCGAAATCGACCACCACCGGTTCCTCGGTCTCCGGGCCGAAGGTGCACAGGATCGATTGCAGCGGCCGCACCCAGCGCAGCGAACCGGGCTTGGCCGAGGCCGGCCCCCAGCGCATCGATTTCGGCCAGGGGAAGCCGCGGATGATGCCCGGCACCAGCTCGGCGATGATCTCTTCCGATGCCCTGCCCGGCTTCGAGATGTGGGCGACGTAGAAATCGCCTTTCTTAGGATCGGAATGGACATGCGCCTCGGCGATCGACGAAAGCCCGGCCTTGCGCAGGAAACCTTGCACCGCCTGTTCGGGCGCCGTCGTCGACGGTCCCTTGATCTCCTCGCTTATATCCTTCGAGCGCGCGGTCAGGCCCCTGATATCGAGCGCCAGACGCCGCGGCGTCCAGTACTCGCGCGCTGCCTCATAGGTCAGCCCCGCCTCGACCAGACCGTCGGTCAACATCTTCCTGAGATCACCCGCCGCCTTACGCTGCATGCGCGCGGGGATTTCCTCGGAGCGAAGTTCGAGCAACAAATCCGGCATCAGAGTTTCTCCACCCGCACGCCTTCTCCCTCTTTGCGCGTCCTCGCGCCTCCGGCGCTGCGGGCGCGCGGCTGTGCGGGGATTTCCTCGGAGCAAAGTTCTAGAAGCAGGTCAGGCATGGATGAGGCTCACGCGGCAAGATGGTCCGCGCGGGGCATAGCAACTCGGCTGGCCGCTGTCACCCTTTCCGGAAATTTTGGCCGCCCTGTCGGGACGAGGCGAACCCGCCCGTCCTTGGATCAAAGATTTCCATGAACCGAACGCAGCGCTGAAGCGACCCACGCTCAGGTAGGGAACTATTGGCTGAACGACCATGAAAACGGCATCCAGACTTCTGCAGATTGTAGCACTCACCGCCTGCTTCACCGCGCAGGCTCACGGTGCGTTCTCGATGCCGGGCGTTCGGCAGGCATTGCGCACGATCGACGGTGCCACTGGTCAGAACGTATTGCCGATCAACGCTTGCCTCAAGGTGATGAAGCGAGCCTGAACTCAGGCCGCCAGTCCGCCAGCCTGTGTCTTCAAAAACGCCTCGCCGCAGGCCTTCGCCAGATTGCGCACCCGCAAGATGTAGCTCTGCCGTTCCGTGACCGAAATCACGCCACGCGCGTCGAGCAGGTTGAAGACATGGCTGGCCTTGATGCACTGGTCGTAGGCCGGGAAAACCATGCGGTGCATTGGCAGATTGTCGTTCGACGCCGGTGCACCGGCATCGAGCAGCGCCTTGCATTCGGCCTCGGCGTCCTCGAAATGGCGCAGCAGCATCGCCGTGTTGGCGTATTCGAAATTGTGGCGCGAATACTCCTGCTCGGCCTGCAGGAAGACATCGCCGTAGGTGACCTTGTCGGCCCCTTCGCGGCCGTTGAAGTTGAGGTCGTAGACATTGTCGACGCCCTGCACATACATGGCCAAGCGCTCCAGCCC
>NZ_JBFULQ010000198.1:0-9439 GCF_054049815.1 Mesorhizobium sp. P5_C1
CCGATCTCCCCCCTTGCGGGGGAGATGTCCGGCAGGACAGAGGGGGGTGCTGTCCCGCAGATCTCGCGTATTTCCGGGCACAATCCATCACGCCTCCGCCCTCGCCATATGATCAGCCCCAAACTGCTCCCATCTCGCCGGCGCCGGCTCGAACCCCTGCGGGCGCACCAGCGAGGGGACCTGGCGGGTGTCGAGTTCGAAATGTTCGTGGCGCCGGTCGATGGTCGGAACGGCGGCGATGAGCTTCTTCGTATAGGAATGCTGCGGCTTCGACAGCACCGAGGTCGCGTCGCCGATCTCGACGATCTGGCCGGCATAGATGACGGCGATCCGATGCGCGATCCGCTCGACGACGGCCATGTCGTGCGAGATGAACAGATAGGCCAGCCCGAACTCGCGCTGCAGGTCGACCAGCAACTCCAGCACCTTGGCCTGCACCGAAACATCGAGCGCCGACACCGCTTCATCGAGAACGACCACAGAAGGGTTGAGCATCAACGCGCGGGCGATGCACAGCCTTTGCCGCTGGCCGCCGGAGAATTCGTGGGGGTAGCGTTCAAGGCTGTTCTTCGGCAGGCCGACGCGCTCCAGCAGGGTTGCCATCCTGGCCCGCGTCTCGGCATTCACCCGGCCGCCGGTGGCGATCACCGGCTCGGCCAGGATGCTCTCGATGCTGAGCCTTGGATTGAGCGAGGCATAGGGGTTCTGGAACACCATTTGCACGGGCAGGGCGCTCTGCTCTGCCGAAGCTTTTCGGGCGCCTACCGAGAAGCTGCCGCGTGTTGAGCGCACCAGCCCGAGGACGGCGCGCGCGGTGGTCGACTTGCCCGAACCGCTCTCGCCGACAATGGCCAGCGTCTCGCCGGGCATCAGGTCGAAATCGACGCCATCGACGGCATGCACCGCGCCTGTGGCGCGGCTGAAGAAGCTGCTCTTGAGGGGAAATCGTACAACCAGGTTATCCACCTTCAAGGCCGGTTCCTTGCTTGCAGCCGTGTCGCGCTGCCCGTCGGCGCGCGTCGCGCTGCCATTGGCGAAATGCGGCACGTCCTGCAGCAGATGCTGCGTGTAGGGATGCCGCGGACGATCGAGGATCTGGTTCAACTCGCCTTGCTCAACGGCCTGCCCGTTCTGCATCACCATCACCCTGTCGGCGATGCCGGCGACCAGGCCGATGTCGTGGGTAATGAAGATCATCGACATGCCGGTTTCCCGCTTCAACTCGGCCAGCAGCGCCATGATCTGCGCCTGCACCGTGACGTCGAGCGCCGTCGTCGGCTCGTCGGCGATGAGCAGGCGCGGATTGCAGGCCAGCGCAATGGCGATCATCACCCGCTGCAGCATTCCCCCGGACAGCTGGTTTGGCGTGTATTTCAGCCGCCGCGCGGCGTCGGGAATGCGCACGCGGTCGAGCGCATCCTTGGCTGCCGCTGTGGCTTGCCGGCCGGTCAGCCCACCGTGCAGCCGAAACGATTCCTCGATCTGCCTGCCGATGGTCAGCACCGGATTGAGCGAGGTCATCGGCTCCTGGAAGATCATGCCGATCTCGGCGCCGCGAATGCCGGTCAGTTGCGGTTCAGTGGCGCTCATCAGGTCGAAGACGCTGCCATCGGCCCGCCTCAGCTTCATCGCACCGCCAGTGATGCGGCCGCCGCCGAAATCGATGAGACGGTTGATCGACAAGGCGGTGACGGATTTGCCCGAGCCGCTTTCGCCGACAATGGCCAGTGTCTCTCCGTCGGCAAGGTCGAAACTGACGCCGCGCACCACCTCATTGGCTTGCGGCTTGCGGCCGAAGCCGACGCGCAGATCCGATACGGACAGCAGCGGGGTCATGCCCGCGCCCTCCGCATCTTCGGGTCGAGGATGTCGCGCAAGGCATCACCAAGCAGGTTGAAGCCGAGGATACTGATCATGATCRCCAGACCGGGGAAGATCATCAGCCACGGCGCGGTCTCCATCAGATTGCGGCTGTCGCTCAGCATCAGGCCGAGCGAGGCGGCGGGCGGCTGCGTGCCGAGCCCCAGGAAACTCAAGCCGGCTTCCGTCAGCAGCGCCCAGGCCAGCGCCAGCGTCACCTGGACGGTCAACGGCGCCACCAGGTTGAGCAGCAGATGGCGGGTCACGATGTAGCTCGAACTGCTGCCGAAGGTGCGCGCGGCGTCGACGAATTCGCGCGCCTTGAGCGACAAAGCGGGGCCGCGCACGACGCGGGTGAAGATCGGCGTGTAGACGATGCCGATGGCAACGACGCTGGTCCATGTGCCCGGCCCGGCGACCGTGACGATGAGCAGCGCCAAAAGGATTGCCGGAAAGGCCAGCAGCACATCCATGATCCGCATCAGCAGGCCGTCCCAGCGGCGGCCGAGCCAGGCGGCGGCCAGCCCAAGAATGGTGCCGGCAAGGGTCGCGAAGGCGACCGAGAAGAAGGCGACCGTGAACGACTGCCCGACGCCCGCCATCAGCCGGCTGGCGACGTCGCGGCCGAACAGGTCGGTACCCATCCAGTAGGCGCCGTTGGGTGCATGTAGCCGGTCGACCCGGTACTGCGTGATGGGATTGTGCGGCGTCAGCCCCAGCATGCCGAGGATGGCGACCAACAGATAGACGCCGACGATGATGCCGCCGATGCGGCCGCTGCCATGTCCGAAGATGGCGCGCAGGATGCGCATCAAGGCTCTCCCAGCCGTATGCGCGGATCGAGCGCGACATAGGCGAGGTCGACCAGGAGATTGACGATCATGAAGTTGAAGGCGATGAACAGCACGGCGCCTTGCACCAGCGCATAGTCGCGCTGCTGGATCGCATCCAGTACCATGCGCCCAAGACCGGGCAGAGCGTAGATCTGCTCGACGATGACGGCGCCGCCGAGGAGATAGCCGAACTCGATGCCGCTCAGGGTGACGACGGGGATCAGCGCATTGGGCAGCGCATGCCGCCAGATGACGCTGCGCGCCGAGGCGCCCTTGCTGCGCGCAGTTCGCACATAGTCGTCGCTCAGCACGTCGAGCATGGCCGAACGCGATATGCGGGTGACCGAGGCTGCGAAGGCGAAACCGAGCGTGATGGCAGGCAGGATCAGCTGGCTGAGATTGCGCAAGGGATCCTGCCAGAGCGGCGCGAATTCGCCCATCGCCGGCAGCACGCCGAAGCCGGCCGACAGCGTGTAGATGATCAGCAGGCCAAGCACGAAGCTCGGTGTCGACTGGCCGAGCATGGCGACGATGCGCACCCCGAGATCGGACAGTTTCTCATTGTGCGTGGCGGCAAAGATCCCGGCAGGCATGCCAACCGCAAGCGCGATGATCATCGACAGGATGGCCAGCTCGAGCGTCAGCGGGAAGCGCTCGACGATGACGTCGAGCACCGGCCGGCCATAGGTGACCGAGATGCCGAGATTGCCGTGCAGGATGCCGCCTATCCAGCGCCAGTACTGGACGAACCAGGGCTGGTCGATGCCGAAATAGGCGGCGAGCGAGTCACGCTGCGCCGGCGTCAGCAGGCCCGCCTCGGTGCCCAGCATTGCCGTGATCGAATCGCCCGGCACCATCCGGATCGCAACGAAGACCAGGATGGACACGCCAAGCAGGACGAGAGGAAACGTCGCCAGTCGTCGCATCAGATAATTCACGCGAAGAAGTCCTCTCGTCCAAGGCCGCCGGCTACTGCTGGATGGTCACCTTGCTCAGGCTGAACAGCGTGCCCGTCGGCGTCGGTACGAACCCGGCGATGTTCTTCTGCTGCGCCGTATAGCTGTACGAGGTGTAGAGCCAGATCCACGGCGACATCTCGGCGAGGTGCTTCTCGAACTCGGCGAAGATCGCCTTGCGCGCCGCCGGATCGGTCTCGGCGCGGCCCTTCTGCATCTGGCTGTCGAGCGTGTCGTCGATGTAGTTGGCCACCTTCTGCAAATTGCCTGCCTTGGTCCAGTAGCGGTTGTACATGGTGTAGGGGTCGGCACGGCCGCCGTTGAGGGCGATCGCCATGTCGAAGTCGCCCTTTAGCCAGGCGTCGACATAGACGTTGAGCTCCATCATCTTGATGTCGAGCTTGACGCCGATCTCGGCCAGCTGCGACTGGATGACCTGGGCTTCCGCCGCCGCCGTCGGCGGCTCGCCGGTGGCACCGATCACCGTCGCCGAAAAGCCGTCGGCATAGCCGGCTTCCGCCATCAGCTTCTTGGCCTTTTCGAGATCGCGCTTGTAGCAGAACAGCTGGCTCGGATCGGTCGCTAGAGCCGGGATGGTCAACGGGCCGGTGACCTTGCCTTCGCCGAGCGAAGCGGTGTCGAGCACCTCCTGCCGGTCGATGGCGCAGGACATGGCCTGGCGTACCTTGAGCTCGGTCATCGGCTTGCGTGACGGATTGAGCTGCAGCACGTGATAGGCTAGCACCGGCACGCGGTTCAGCTGCAGGCTGGCCTCCTTCGGCACCAGCGTGGCGACAAGCGGGTCGTTGAGCAGCGCGAAATCGATCTGCTTGGTACGCATGGCGGCCAGGATCGCGGCTTCATCGGGAAGCACACTGATCTCGATGCCGTCGACGCCGGTCGGGCCGCCGGCCCAATCCTTGTTGGCGCTCAGCACTTCTTTGGCATTGGGGTCCCACTTGTCGAGCTTGAAGGGGCCCGAGCCGACCGCCTTTGTGCCGATCGAGCCGGCCTTGATCTCGCTTGCCGGAACGATGGCCGCGTTGACGTCGCTCATCGCCGTCAGGATCGGCACGTCGGGCTGCGACAGATGAAACACGACGGTCGTCGCATCGGGCGTGTCGATGCTGGCGATCGACAGGAAGTTGGCGCGGGCGGCCGCGCCCGTCTTCTCGTCGAGGATGCGCTCGAACGATGCCTTGACGTCGGCCGAGGTCACCGCTGTGCCGTCCTGGAATTTCGCCTTGGGATCGAGCTTGAAGGTCAGCTCCTTGCCGTCCTTGGAGAATTCCCAGGAGGTGGCAATAGCGGGGATGATCTGCAGGCTGGCGTCGACCCGCACCAGTGGCTCATAGATCAGCTCCAGCAGCCGCAGCGACGAAAAGGCCGTCTGCTTGTGCGGATCAAGCCCGGTGGCGTCCTGCGACCAGGCCATATGCAGCGTCGCTGCATTCGCCTGCGTTGAAACCGCAGCCACGCCGAGCATCGCGGCCAGCGTGATGCCCGACAGCAGCTTTCTTGTGAAGTGAACCATTCTCGTCTCCCATTATGATTGAACTCGATGCCTTGCAGTTTCTGCGGACCGCTTCCAAGACACACATGCTTTGGAGTATCGGCCCAGTCTATGCGGCTTCACGCCGTCTTGTCCCATGCGGCTTTGCCGTCATGTCTCATGCGGCTTTGCCGTCATGTCCCATGCGGCTTTCCCGTCGTGTCGCTGATTGCCTTTCGCAGGAAGCCCCCGGCCTTGCCGAGAGCCACGCGCGCCTCCTCGACGCCCAACCCGGTGATCGTCATCAGGATCGCCAGCTTCACATCATTGCCGGTCTGGGCGAGCGCTTGTTTGGCTTGCTGCGCCGCGCAACCGGTCGTCTGCATGACGATCCTGGTTGCCCTGGCGACCAGCTTCTTGTTGGACGGGTTGAGGTCGACCATCAGGTTCTGGTAGCTCTTGCCGATGCGGATCATGCTGGCGGTGGTCAGCATGTTGAGCACCAGCTTCTGCGCGGTTCCCGATTTCAGCCGGGTCGATCCAGTGAGCACTTCCGCCCCAACAACCGGCGAGATGGCAATGTCGGCGATGCCGGCAATGGTCGAGGCTGGATTGCAGGACAGGGCGACCGTCGCCGCGCCAACTTGCCTGGCATAGCTCAATCCGCCGATGACATAGGGCGTGCGCCCGCTGACGGCGATGCCGACCACAACGTCGTCTGATGTGAGCCCGATCTCCTGCAGCGCCCTCGCGCCCATTTTAGGATCGTCCTCGGCGCCTTCCGTCGACCGCACCAGGGCGTCGGGACCGCCGGCGATCAGGCCGACGACCATGCCTTCGGGGACGCCGAAGGTCGGCGGACACTCCGAGGCGTCGAGAACGCCGAGCCGGCCGCTGGTGCCGGCGCCCATGTAGATCAGCCGCGCGCCTTTCTGGAAGGCAAGCACGATGCGGTCTACCGCGGCGGCGATTTCCGGCACGACCTTTTCGACAGCCGCAGGGACAGCCTCGTCCTCGTCATTGATCTTGCGCAGCACATCGATGGTCGGCAGCAGGTCAATGTCCATTGTCCTTGGGTTGCGGCCCTCGGAAATCAGCCGGTCCAGCTCGGACATCAACCCTTGTTCGGTCATTCCAGTGCTTTCAAATCGTGCTGCATGGCCGGCGTTGAGCAGAGCTCCCGACCGGCGCCAGCGCACACGGACGCTGTGTCCGTTTGCTGCTACCCTGTTTTCGTTTGTTAACTTTTTAGAATTTGATATTCGCGACGTCAACAGGAATATGGAATATATTATTCCAAATGGGGCAGGGCGCTATCGCCCGTTGCAGGACCGCTTGGCGAGGATGATCGCGCCCGAGACGGCGTCGCCGTCAGCGGGCTTCAGGCGGCGCCGGACATCGGGGGAGAGCCAGGGCTCGAGCGCACTGGACAGGCCGCCCAGCAAGGTGACGCGCGGCGCGCCTTGTTCGAACAGCACCCGCACCAGCGTGTCGATCTGTTCGGCCGCGCCTTGCACGATGCGCCGCCCGGCCGGATCGCCCTGGTCGGCATGGCGCATCACCATCGGCGCCAGCGCCGCATAGTCCGTGGCGCTGGCGCGGTCCATCCAGGCGACGGCTGCCATCGGGTCGCCCTCGAAGCGCTGCATCACCTCCGCCAGCAGCGCCGTCCGCTCGTGCCGTCCGTCATGGGCGCGCAATGCCAGCTGCACGGCTTTCAGTCCAAGGTCGGCGCCGCTGCCTTCGTCGGAGATCGGAAAGCCGTAACCGCCGACACGCAGGTCGCGGCCTCCGACAAAGCCGAGGCCGATCGAGCCGGTGCCGGCAATGACGATGGCGCCGTCCTGGCCGGAATGCGCGCCAAGGCAAGCGCCGACGCCATCGCTGACGAAATCGATGCTGGCAAACGGATGCGCGATCGCCCGCAACGCCTCCAGCGCACCCTTGCGGCCGATGCCGGCAAGGCCGATGCCGGCGCGGATCCTGGCTGTCTCGGCGGGTCCGAAGCCTGTCTCTTCGATCGCCGCGCCAAAGGCTTTCGCGATGGAGGCCCAGGCCGCGTCGATGCCGAGCCGCGTGGTCGCCGGGCCCGACAGGCCTTGTCCCAGCACGGTCCCGTCCGCGTCCTCGATGCGGGCGCGACACCCGGTCCCGCCGCCATCGACGCCGAGAAAATAATCCGCACTGCTCATGCGCTCAACCGCTCGATGTCGGCGCCGCACAACCGAAGCTTGCGGTCCAGTTGCTCATAGCCGCGGTCGAGGTGATAGACGCGGTTGATGGTCGTCTCGCCCTCGCACACCAGCGCCGCCAGCACCAGCGACACCGAAGCGCGCAGGTCGGTGGCCATCACCGGTGCGCCATGCAGCTTCGCGCCACCACGCACCAGCGCCGTGGTTCCCTGCAGCTTGATGTTGGCGCCGAGCCGCATCAGTTCGGGAACATGCATGAAGCGGTTCTCGAAGATGGTTTCACGCAGCAGCGATGCTCCCTCGGCGCAACACATCAGCGCCATGAACTGCGCCTGGAGATCGGTTGGAAACCCCGGATAAGGTTCCGTCGTGACGTCGACAGCCTTCAACGGCCGGTCGCGTGACACGATGAGCCCGCGGTCGCCCGGCCAGACGCTGACGCCGGTTGCTTCCAGCAATTGCACCACCGAGGCCATATGCTCGAGCCGTGCATGGGTCAGTTCCAGCTGGCCACCGGTGATGGCCGCGGCGATGGCATAGGTGCCGGCCTCGATCCGGTCCGGGATGATGTCGTGCCGGGCGGCATGCCAGCTCGTGTCGCCCGCGATCAGGATGCGGTGCGTGCCGGCGCCCTCGATACGCGCACCCATGGCATTGAGGCAAGCGGCGAGGTCCGCCACTTCGGGCTCGCGCGCCGCGTTGAGGATTTCGGTTTCGCCCTTGGCCGTGGCCGCCGCCATCATCGCGGTTTCCGTTGCCCCGACCGACGGCGAACTCAAGACGATGCGCGTCCCGGTCAGCCCGTTCGGCACCGATGCGACGATGGAGCCATTCTCGATGGCGATCCTGGCGCCGAGTGCCGCGAGTGCGGCAACATGCATGTCGACCGGCCGCGCGCCGATCGCGCAGCCGCCCGGCAGCGAAACCCGTGCATGGCCGAACCGGGCCAGCAGCGGCGCAAGGACAAGCACGGTCGCCCGCATCTTTCGCACCGTGTCGTAGGACGTCTCCTTGGAAACGGCGGCACTGGTGTCGATCGTCGCGGTATGCGCTGACCTCGTCACTTCCGCGCCGTGCAGCCGCACCACGCCGAGCATGTTTTCGACGTCGGTCACATCAGGCAGGTTGGTCAGTTCGAGCGGGTGGGGGCTCAGCAGGGCGGCCGCGATCTGCGGCAGGGCGGCGTTCTTGGCGCCGGATATGGTGACCGCGCCTTCCAGTCTCTGTCCGCCGACGATCCGCAATCTGTCCATGCGCCGAAACCTTGTGTGATGAGGTTCGAGAATTAATTGTGCGTTCTTGGCTGTCAATCAGAATTGGAATATTTTATTCCTATCGTGGCACGCTGTGCGGCTTGCCGACCTGAAAAGCGTAAGGGAATCTCGTGTCCGTTCTGAATAGGATCAATGCGAAGCTCGACGGCATGGCGCCTGGCGATCGTGAGATCGGCCGGTACATCGTCGACAATCCCGACCAGATGCTGCGTCTGTCGACGGCCGCACTTGCGGCCGAGATCGGTCGCAGCCAGTCGAGCGTCGTCAAGTTCAGCCAGAAACTCGGCTATGCCAGCTATCAGGAGCTCAAGCTCGCCGTCAGCGAGGCCAAGGCGCAGGAATGGCAGGTGCCGGCCGGCGTCATCCATGGCTCGATCGAGGTCGGCGACAGCTACCAGGTCATCCTAAAGAAGCTGGTCGGCAGCAAGCTTCTGTCGATACAGCGGACCGTCGCCGCCAACACCGAGCGGATCATCTCCAGGACGCTGGAATTGCTGGACGGCGCGCGCCGCATCCATCTGGTCGGCGTCGGCGCTTCTTCGCTGGTGGCGCGCGATTTCTCCTACAAGCTGATGAAGCTCGGCCGCAATGTCCTGCACGACAGCGACAGCCACGTCCAGATGGCCAATGTCTCGACGCTCGGGCCAGGCGATGTGCTGTTCGCGCTTTCCTATTCCGGCGCCAGCATCGAAACCTTGCGCATCGCCGAGCTGGCCCGCAAGCGCGGCACGATGGTGATCGCCGTCACCGGCGTCCACGACAATCCGCTGAGCCGGGTCTCCGACATCTGCCTTTACACCATCGCCGACGAGGAGCGTGCGCGCTCATCCTC
>NZ_JBFULQ010000199.1:0-9402 GCF_054049815.1 Mesorhizobium sp. P5_C1
TCCCAAAACCGCTGCGCACTTTTGGGCGACATGCATCATTTCTGGCGAACGCCGAAACTCTGGAACCCGGGGCGCATCAGCGGCTTCTTCGACGACAAGACCCCCGAATTGACGCCGGTCCAGCCGATCTCGCCGGACAGCTTGCCATATTCGATCTTGGGGCAGCGGTTCATCACCACCTTGATGCCGGCGGCCTCGGCGCGCGCGGCTGTCTCGTCATGGCGTACGCCAAGCTGCATCCAAAGGACTTTCGGCAAGGGATCGAGCCGCAATACCTCATCGACAATGCCCGGCACCGCCGACGCCGCGCGAAAGATGTCGACCATGTCGATCGGTTCGGGAATATCGGCCAGCCTGGCATAGGTCATCCGGCCGAGGATTTGCTTGCCGGCCTGGCCAGGGTTGATCGGAAACACCGAAAAGCCTTTGGCCAGCAGATATTTCAGCACGAAATAGCTTGGCCGCACGTCATTGGCGGACGCGCCAACCATGGCGATGGTCTTCACCGAATTGAGGATGCCGGCGATGTAGGTGTTGTCGTAACTATCGTGGTTCATGCGGCTTCCTGCGGTAGTGATAGCGGTAAAGTTCACGGCTGAATCCAAGCGAAGCATAGAGCGCACGGCCTGGCGCATTGTCGGCCACCACTTGCAGGCATGCCGCGTCAGCACCCGCCCGTCGTGCCCAGTCGATCAGACCGCCGACCGTCTTGCGGCCCAGGCCTTGCTGCCTGAAGCGGCCGTCGGTTTCAACCGATTCCACCACAAGCAGCCCGTTTCGGATGACGCCATAGGCCAGCGCGGCAATTTCGCTGTCGCGTTCACAGGACACGAACGCCCGGTCGCCGGCGATCAGCCCCGTCATCTCGCGAAAGACCCGGCGATCGATGTCGTCGTAGGCGCCCATGCGAAACCGCGCTGCGAGCCAGTCTTCGCCGGGCACCAGCGATACAGTGACGCGCCCGTCACGGATCTCCGCCAGGTCGTCGATACCGGCATAAAGATGGATGGTTCCGCCTTCGAGCTGGTAACCGCGATGGTCGAGTGCGGCTTCGAGCTCATCGGCAATATCAGGCACCCGAAACAGCGGCGTCTGGTCGTGGCCGACATAGAAGGACTCGGCGGCGTCGATCACCTTGTCGGGCGCACCGCGCTTGCCACGCAAGGGATTGACCGAGTTTGCGCGCCGGGTCCGGCCACCGGAGCGCCTGAGAAGCCAGCCGTCGACGACGGTTTCGATCGCCGCCGGCCAGGCTTCGCGGCACGCCTGTTCGCTGCGCCAGTTGAGATCGTCATCCGTCACGCATCATCCTCCGACAGCGCTTCCTGCACAAAAGCTTGCGGATCGGTGCAGATCGGCGTGGTGAATTCGAGTTCGAAATCGTGGTCGCGAAACAGCGGCAGGTTCCAGTCAAGCCGGATGCGTTTGAGATAGGGTGCCTTGAGCCGCGTCAGCTGCTTACGACAGGCCATCAGCCAGGCAGGGAAATGGTGCCGTCCTCCGCGATTGGAAAGGCCGGATTGTGCGCCACTTCCCAGACATGCCCATCGGCATCGGCGAAATAACCGTACCAGCCGCCCCAAAAGGCGCGGCCGGCCGGCTTGACGATACGGCCGCCGGCTTTTTCGGCCATGGCGAGCACCTCGTCGACTTCGGCATCGGAGCGTGTGTTGTAAGCGAGGTAGACGGCGGACGGCGCCCCAGTGAAGGCAACGCCAGAGTCCTCCTCTGCGCTGGCGCGCGGGAACAGGCCGAGAATGGCGCCGCCCATCTGGAAAAAGGCGACACCGTCGGTGATGCCGGCATGACGGGTCAGGCCCATCGCCTCGTAGAAGCGCACAGCGCGGTCGAGATCGTCCGTCGCGATGGTGATGATGGAGATGCGCGGTTCCACGACTACTCGTCCGTCCATTGCGGCTTGCGCTTGCCGATAAAGGCGCCGATGCCCTCCTCCGCGTCGCGCGCCAGCATGTTGTCGACCATGATCCGACCGGTGTAGGCATAGGCGTCGGCCAATCCCATCTCAGCCTGCGCGTAAAAGGCTTCCTTGCCGGTCTTGACCACCAAAGATGATTTGGAAGCAATGGTTTGCGCGTATTTGGTGACAATCTGATTCAGATATTCACGCGGCACGACGCGATTGACCAGGCCGAACTCCTTGGCGGTTGCCGCATCGATCGTCTCGCCGGTCAACAGCATCTCCATCGCATGCTTGCGCGAGACGTTGCGCGACAGTGCCACCATCGGCGTCGAGCAGAACAGGCCGATGTTGACGCCG
The DNA here is from genome assembly GCF_054049815.1 of Mesorhizobium sp. P5_C1. Lineage (NCBI taxonomy): Bacteria > Pseudomonadati > Pseudomonadota > Alphaproteobacteria > Hyphomicrobiales > Phyllobacteriaceae > Mesorhizobium > Mesorhizobium sp. P5_C1. Next base: position 2,279 of record NZ_JBFULQ010000199.1, read on the forward strand.
GGGGTGCAGAAGGTCGCCTCATGCGACGCAATTGCCAGATCGCAGCTGGCGACCAGTTGCAGCCCGGCGGCTGTGGCAAGGCCGTCGACCTCGGCGATCACCGGCAAGGGATGACGCACGATCGCCTGCATCAGCGTGGCACAGGCCGCAAACGTCTCAGCGAAAAAGGCCTTGCCATGATCGGCGTCGGCGCGGCGCGCCGTCATTTCCTTGAGATCATGGCCGGCGCAGAACACCTTGCCGGCGGCCGAGAGAACGATGACGCGAACCGCCTTGTCGGTTCTGGCGCGTTCGAGTTCCCCCGTCAGCGCCTCCATTACCGCCAGCGACAGCGCGTTGGCGGGCGGATTGGCAAGCGTGAGGCGCAGCACGCTCTTGTCCAGTTGTGCGACAACCGGACCTTCAACGGCGCCAGGCTTGATGGCAAGGATTTCAGCCATGGTCGTTTCTCCGCGATTCAGGATCGTGGTTGGATGCTTCAATCTAGTACGCCATCGCGCCTCGTCCAACACCATCAAACAGATTGCTGGCACAAGCGACAAGGCTGCCCTGCATTTGTCCCTGTGGCTTAGGATTGTCATCAATGGAGGCTGAAACGGTGTTGCCAGAAGGCCCGGCCGCGTTCAAACAGGCGCATACGAGGGAGACCGCCATGCCCGCCCAGAGCAATCTCAAGCCGGTGCTGACCGCGGCGGAAGTCAATGTGCTGATGGGTAGCGTCTATCCCCAGCTCAACGACGAGTTCAAACATTACGAGGCGATCGACGTGTTCCCGGGCGGTTGCCTCGTGCGGCTCAATGCCGACGAGCGGCACCTGCGCCCTGGCGGCACGGTGTCGGGTCCGTCGCTGTTCACGCTCGCCGATATCGGCGGCTATGTCTGCGTGCTCTCTCATGCCGGGCCGGACGCGCTTTCCGTTACAGTCAACCTCGACATCAACTTCGTCCGCAAGGCCGAGGCCGGGCCGATCGATGGCCATTGCCGGATCCTGAAGCTGGGAAAGAGCCTGATGGTGTTCGACATCGACATCGTCGCCGGCCCGGACGGACACACCGTGGCGCATGCCACCGGCACGTATTCGATCCCGCCGAAGCGAAATGATGATGTGGTAAAATAATACCTTTTGTCCAAGATGTTGGTTTTGCTTTCCTTTTCCTGCTGTTCCCCTTTTCGTTAGCCTTGACGCGACAACTGCCCTCGCCTATAAGCCCTCACGAAGCAGCGGCCCGCAAAGGCCGCCGTTTTGTTATTGGCGGCGGGCAAGCGCCCTTCGCCAATCCAAGCAACAAGAAACGCCTTCCCTGGTGAAGGTCCGAACCGAAAGCAGAAAATATGACAACCTTTTCGCAGAAGCCTGCGGATGTGGTGAAGAAGTGGATCCTGATCGACGCCGAGGGTCTCGTCGTCGGCCGTCTTGCCACTGTCATCGCCAATCATCTTCGCGGCAAGCACAAGCCGACCTTCACCCCTCATGTCGACGACGGCGACAACGTCATCGTCATCAATGCCGACAAGGTAGTGTTCACCGGCAAGAAGTTCACCGACAAGGTCTATTACTGGCACACCGGCCACCCCGGCGGCATCAAGGAGCGCACCGCGCGCCAGCTGCTCGAGGGTCGTTTCCCCGAGCGTGTCGTCGAGAAGGCCGTTGAGCGCATGGTCCCGCGTGGCCCGCTCGGCCGTCGGCAGATGAAGAACCTGCGCGTCTATGCAGGTGCAGAGCATCCGCATGTCGCCCAGCAGCCCGAAGTTCTCGACGTGGCCAAGCTGAATTCCAAGAACAAGAAGGTCGCATAAGATGGCTGAGCTTTCCTCGCTCGCAGAACTGGGCGCCGCCACAGGCAACACCAACACGCAGGCCGCGGCACCCGTCCATGTCCAGAAGCTCGACAAGTCGGGCCGCGCCTATGCCACCGGCAAGCGCAAGAACGCCATCGCGCGCGTCTGGGTGAAGCCGGGTTCCGGCAAGATCATCGTCAACGACAAGGAATTCGCGACCTATTTCGCGCGTCCGGTCCTGCAGATGATCCTCAACCAGCCGATCATCGCCTCCAACCGCTCGGGCCAGTACGACATCGTCGCCACCGTCATCGGCGGCGGCCTCTCGGGCCAGGCCGGTGCCGTGCGCCACGGCATCTCCAAGGCGCTGACCTACTACGAGCCGGCGCTGCGCGCCGTGCTCAAGAAGGGCGGCTTCCTGACCCGCGACAGCCGCGTCGTCGAGCGCAAGAAGTACGGCAAGGCGAAAGCCCGCCGCAGCTTCCAGTTCTCGAAGCGCTAAGCGCTCCGCAGTTTTGCCAATCGAAAAGGCCACCTTCGGGCGGCCTTTTTGTTTTGCGGCTCCGCCATCACCCCACCCGCGCCTTCGGCGCGACCTCCCCATCCAAGGGGAGGTAGAAGAGCGCGGCACGCTACCTCCCCTCGATGGAGAGGTCGGCGCGTAGCGCCGGGTGGGGTGACGGCGCCGGCGCAATTCATGCATGGCGCAGGTCTCAGGGTCTGCCGGCCTTGATATAGTCGATGAACGCCCGCAGCGGGGCCGGCACGAGGCGGCGGCCGGGATAATAGAGAAACGGCCCGGAGAAGCTCTGCCACCACGGTTCCAGAATGGGTTCAAGCGCCCCGCTTTGGAAGTGCGGGCGAAGCCAGCCCTCGAACAGGCCGATGATGCCGGTGCCGGCGATGGCCGCATCGACGGCCAGATCGGTCGCCCCGCCGATCCGCACGATCAGCGGGCCTGTCGGATCGATGCGCACCACCTCGCCGTCGCGCTCGAATTCCCACGGCAGCATCGCGCCGCTGGCAAAGCGGCCCCGCACACAGGCATGGCCGAGCAGGTCGCCCGGATGTTGCGGCCGCCCATGGCGATCGAGATAGGCTGGGCTGGCGGCGGTGGCGAAACGCTGCACGCGCGGTCCGATCGGCACCGCGATCATGTCCTGTTCCAGCCGCTCGTCGTAGCGGATGCCGGCGTCGCAGCCGGCAGCCAGCACATCGACAAAATTCTCGTCAGCGATCACCTCCAGCCGGATGCCGGGAAAGGCGGCGAGGAAGCCTGGGACGATGTCGGGCAATATCAGCCGCGCGGCGCTGACCGGCACATTGAGACGCAACGAGCCCGCCGGCCTGTCGCGAAAGCCATTCACCACATCGAGGGCGGCCTCCACCTCCGACAGCGCCGGACCGAGCCTCTCCAGCAGGCTGAGACCGGCCTCGGTCGGGACAACGCTGCGCGTCGTGCGGTTGAACAGCCTGACACCGAGCTGCGCTTCCAGGCGACGCACCGCCTCGCTCAAGCCCGAGGCGCTGCCGCCACTGGCGCGCGCACCATCGCGAAAACCCCCGGCGCGCGCCACCGCCACGAAGGCGTTCAGATCACTGAGATCCATCATTGTTCGCAATTCCGTACAGCCTGTGTGGATTGTACCTGATTATCACAAGATTGAGCAGCACCTATCTTCGCCGCCTCAAAGGAGATCAATCATGTCCAATATCCAACAGGCCGGCACCTTCACCCTTGGCAGCCACACCGTGAAACGGCTTGGCTACGGTGCCATGCAGCTCGCCGGGCCCGGTGTGTTCGGGCCGCCCAAGGACCATGACGCGGCACTGGCAGTATTGCGCGAGGCCGTTGCACAAGGCGTCGACCACATCGACACCAGCGACTTCTATGGCCCGCACGTCACCAACCGGCTGATCCGCGAGGCGCTGGCCCCCTACCCCAAGGATCTGGTCATCGTCACCAAGATCGGCGCCCGGCGCGGCGCGGATGGATCATGGCTTCCGGCCTTTTCCGCCGAAGCGCTGACCCAGGCGGTGCACGACAATCTGCACAATCTCGGCCTCGAGGTGATCGACGTGGTCAATTTGCGCATCATGTTCGACACCCACGGTCCCGCCGAGGGGTCGATCGAACCGCCGCTCACCGTGCTGGCCGAACTGCAACGCCAAGGCCTGGTCAGGCATATCGGACTGAGCAACGTGACATCGACCCAGATCAGGGAAGGACGCCGGATCGCCGAGATCGTCTGTGTGCAGAACCAGTACAATCTGGCGCATCGCGGCGACGACGCCCTGATCGACGACCTCGCTCGTGACGGCATTGCGTACGTGCCGTTCTTCCCGCTCGGCGGCTTCAACCCGCTGCAGTCCTCGACGCTCTCCGATGTGGCGCAGCGCCTCGGCGCCACCCCGATGCAGGTCGCGCTCGCCTGGCTGCTTCGGCGCGCGCCCAACATCCTGCTGATCCCCGGCACATCGTCGGTCGCGCATCTGCGGGAGAACCTCACTGCCGCCGAACTGGAGCTTTCGGGCGATGTGCTCAGGGAATTGGATGGCATGGCGGCGGCTGCCTGACGACGCAGCACTGCGCGCAGTTGCATAAGCAAAAGGCCGTCCTTCGGGCAGCCTTTTTTTGGGGGACGGCTGTCACCCCACCCGGCGCTGCGCGCCGACCTCCCCATCAAGGGGRGGTAGGGCGCCCAAGTTTGCCATCGCTCTGCAACATTCCGACGACCAACTGGCGACAAACCTTTGCCTTGCAGCCACTCGGCGCGCGCGGTTAGCAGCAACCTCTACCTCCCCTCGATGGGGAGGTCGGCGCGTAGCGCCGGGTGGGGTGAAGGCGCTGGCATTCCCAGGCGGGGTGCGGCGCCAACGTTCCTAGTTGATGCTCGCCGTGTTGGCGGGCTCAGCCGGCCGCGCCTCGTCGGCGTAAGGCACGCGGTAGCCATTCGCCGCCAGCCAGTCGATCGCCGCCTTCGGCTCGTCGGTCTGGATGATGGTGGCGCCGCGATCGGCCCAGAAGCCATATGCCTCTCGCGGCAGGCTGGCCTGGACCGCCAGCTCGTCGCCGCGGCCACCGGCGAGGAAGCCGCCCGGCTTGTTGACGATGGCGTAGGTGTCGGCCCAGATGTGCCAGTTGCCACGCACCGCGGCCGCGCGCATGCGCGTGCTGAACAACGGCCCGCCGGTTTCGGTCAGCGTCTCGGCGCCTGCCCGCCAGTTGATCAGCTCGGTCGCGCGTGGCGAAAAGGCGTGGTCGACCGTCTCGGCGAAAGCGGCATCGTGCACCGCGTCGTCAGCAATGATCGGCATGAACTGGAAGCCGCCGCCTATGGCATCCATGGCGGCCTTGACCGTCGCAATCCGGGTGGAGTTCCAAAGGTTTTCCTTGACGATGACCTGTTCGGCCATGCCGAGATCGCGAGCCACCGCAATCATGCCGGAGAGGTCGCCGACCTCGAGCTTGTTGTCGAGGTTGATGAGGATCTGGTCCCTGGTCGCCAGCAGCATCTCGCGCAGCGTCGAAACTGTCTCATTGGTGATGGCGCAGGTACCCTCAACCACCAATCGGCAGGTCTTCAGTTCGGCCAGCGTGTATTTCACCACCTCGCCCCTGCAGGTCGTGGTGCGGTCGAGCCAGCTGTCATGCATGACGACGAACTCACCGTCCTTCGAGCGCCTGATGTCGACCTCGACGATTTCGGCGCCCATGGCGATCGAACCCTTGACGGCTGCGATCGAATTTTCCGCATAGAGCGTCTTGCCGGCCTGCATGCTGCCGGCGCGATGCGCGGCGATCATGACGTGGTCGCGCCACTGGTTGGCATGTTCGAAGCGGTCGAGGATCTGCCTGGCGCGGGTTTCTCCTGCCAATGATTGGCCAGAGGCGGCCGCAAGTGCCGCGCAAAGCAGAAGGCTCTGCCAGATGGTCCGCATCGAGAATCGCTCCTTGCCGGATCGAAACCCGGATAGGCGATGCCCGTGACAGCCCGGTGAACGAAGCCGGCTAGCTGATGTCTTGTTTGAGCATGATCCCTTTCCGAAAACCGGCTTCCACTTTCTTTCGGGATCATGCTCGCGTCAGATGCGTTTCGACAGCCGGCGGAACCAGGCCATGGCCGGCATTTCGACGAAACGCCAGGTGATCCAGGAGACGGCGATGGTGGCGACAAGCATGACGACGATCGCCACGGCCCCTGTCCAGCCGGCCCCGAAGCCGGTCGCCGGCTGGCCGCGCAGCACGATGTCGTCGATCAGGCCCACGCCAAGCTTGCGCTCGACGAGCCCGGCGATGTTGATCATGCGTGCCTGGACGAAGATGTGGACCATGTAGATCGAATAGGACAGCGCGCCGAGCGTCAGCATGAACGGCGTCCTCAGCAGGGCACTGATCCAGCCGCCTTCATGCGCGAAGAGGAACAGCGCGAGCGCGAACACCAGGGGTGCCGCGATGCCGAAATCATTGTCGCCCGACAGCGAGACAAAAAGCACGATGACGGCGACCATGACGATCTCGGCAAGGGTCCAGGCCATGCGCCGGCCGCCCCTGGCCAGGGCCTGTCGCGCCCCTGCAATGGAATCATGCTGAAACCAGGCAAGCAAGGCGCCCAGCGAGAAGCCGTACAGGCAGCGGATGAAGCCGAAATCGAAGGACACATCCATATGATGGGTCGAGAAGCCAAGCAGGAACAGCGGCGCGGTGACGGCAGCGCCGACGAACCATATCCAGGCGAGCTCGCCGGCAACGAAGACCACGCCCGCAAACAGCAGATAGGCGAAGAACTCCGCCGAAATGCTCCAGCTTGGCGCATTCCAGGTCAGGTGATCCTCGAAGCCGACGCCTTGCAGCAAGAGAAGATTGGCAAGCAGGCTCCTGAGGTCGAAACCTCCTGTGAAGGGAGCTGCCCCGGTGCCGTGCAGCTGCGGCAGCACCAGCCGCAGCAGCTCGAAGCCGGCGAAAGCGGCCAGCATGAGCAAATGCAGCGGGTAGATGCGGCCAAAGCGGACCAGGGCGAAGCGAGCCACTTCTTCCGGCTGGCTGAGCCGGCTGCCGTAGCTGCTGGCAATGACGAAACCGGAAAGAACGAAGAAGAAGTCGACGAAGAGGTAGGACGAACCGATGAAGGCGCTTTGCGAAATCGTCGAACCGGTCGGGAAGTGGAACAGCGCCACCATCAGCGCGCAGATGCCGCGCCACGAATCGAGAACCAGGAAGCGTTCGCCGGCAATCGTGCCGCTGTGGGTCGACACCACGGCGCGGGCAGGATTAAGAAACGCGGTCTGCGTCATGATGATACAAATCCTGTTTTGCCATGGCACTTGAGGGGCGCCATTTCGTC
>NZ_JBFULQ010000200.1:0-9372 GCF_054049815.1 Mesorhizobium sp. P5_C1
CTTTTCGACGGCGCTCACGGCGGAGTGCTCATTTTGCTCTAAGCATCGGATTCATCCTGAAGCCGCCGCGCACCTTTTTGTCCGATGCTCTGGTTGTCCTTATCGCCAAAGGGTTCGCGACGGTGGCCAGCGACGAATTTGTCGCTCTTGTCGGCGATCATGCGGTCGCGTTCCTTTTCGGCCTTGGAACGACCGTGCAGGGCCCGGTTCTGTTCGGCGACGTGCAGTTTCTCGTCCCGCGCCTTCTGCTTGCGGGCCTGGCGGAGGTTGACGATGTCGGCCATGGCGCGAACCGTGGATTATTTCTTGCGGAAGGCGTCGAGCGAGACCACTTCGGCGCCCTTGGTGGCGGCGTCGGCAGTGGCGGGCTTCTTCTCCGACTCGGCGGCGGCGGCCTTCTTCTCGGCCTTCGGCTTTTTCTCGGAGACGATGGTCAGCGGCTCGGGCGAGGCTTCAGCGGCTAGTTCCTCGGCTGCCAGACCGTCCGTCTTGACGTCGAATTCGAGTTCGAAATTGACCGAAGGATCATAGAAGCCGCGCACGGCCGAGAAGGGGATTTCGAGTTTCTCCGGCACGTCGGAGAAGGACAGGCCGACCTCGAAGCCCGTGTCGRTCACCTTCAGGTCCCAATACTGGAACTGGATGACGATGGTCATCTGCTCCGGATAGCGCTCGCGCAGCCGCGACGACACGCGCACGCCCGGCGCGCCGGTCAGAAAGGTGATGAAGAAGTGGTGGTTGCCGGGGAGGCCGGTGCGCGCGACTTCGGCCAGGACCTTGCGCATGACGCCGCGCAACGCCTCCTGGGCGAGAATGTCGTAGCGGATGTGGTCGTCGGCCATGTGGCGGTCGGGTTCCGTTGAATCGTCCGCATAGCTGTAATCAAGCTTGAGCGCGGCGTAAACCGCATATAGATCACCTCCGCACCGAGACGAGGACTATTGCCGACGATTTGATCGCTCAGGCGCTGGCCAGCGCGGCCTGCTTTTCAACCGATGCGACGGACCGGCGCTTGCCAAACGCACGCAGGAAGGTGCGCACGCCATTGGTCGCCGACTGGAGCACCTGGTCTTCGCGCGGCGTGCCGCCGAGCATGAAGGTCGTTTGCAGTTCGGCATTGACGAGGCCGAGAAACTGACGCGCCGCCACATCGGGATCCTCGATCGCGAGGTAACCGCCATAAGCCAGCCGCGCGAAGCGGGCGGCGATTGCCGGCCAGGTTCTGCCTGGGCCCTGTTCCAGCCATTCTGCAAACAGTTCGGGATAGCGCTCGCCTTCGGTCTGGATCAGCTTGCGCAGGAATTTTCCGTCGCGGTTGCAGATGCAGTTCTGGTTCAAGCGCACGGCAAAGCCGATCAGATCGGCTTCGAGGTCCTTGGGTTGATCGGGGAAGGTGGCGATGGTGGCGAAAATGCCGGTATTGCAGCGCTCGGTCAGATCGCGCACCACGGCGACGAACAATTTTTCCTTGTCGCCATGATGGTTATAGACGGTCTGGCGTGAGACGCCGGCCTCGACCGCGATCAAGTCGATGTTGGCGCCGGCATAACCTTCGCGACAGAAGACTCCAGCTGCGGCGTCGACGATCGATATGCGCTTGGCCTCATGGCCGCGTGGCGGGAAAGTGTCAGGAGAAACGTGCAGCTTCATAGAAATCYATATAGAGGTGATTGACGAATTAGACAAGAGTGTCTAAATTTGTGGACACAATACGAAGAGATTTGGCTCCGGAGAGACGAAGAGAATTCGCTCTTGGAGAGTCGGAATTTCAGGGGATGGAACGTCCTTGGGTTACCCGCCGGCCCGCGGCGGCAACCAGATTCGAAAGAAGCCTTTATCATGAGTCCCAAATTCCTCCGCATCGCGGTCGTGCTCGGCTTGTTGTCCGCCATCGGCCCGTTCGCCATCGACATGTATCTGCCCGCGCTGCCTTCGATCGGCGCGGATCTGCACGCCGGCACCGCCGCCGTGCAGATGAGCCTGTTGATCTTCTTCCTGTCGATGGGTTTTGGCCAAATCGTCGTTGGGCCGATCTCCGACATGGTTGGCCGCAAGCTGCCGCTCTACGGCGGCCTTGCGCTGTTCATGATTGGCGGCATCGGTTCGGCAATGGCGCCGACCATCGAATGGCTGATCGCTTTCCGCTTCCTGCAGGGCCTTGGCGCGAGCGCCGGCATGGCCATTCCACGCGCCATCGTGCGTGACCTGCACACAGGCAATGAGGCTGCCAAGCTGATGTCGCTGCTGATGCTGGTGTTTTCGGTGTCGCCGATCCTGGCGCCGCTGACCGGCAGCCAGATCATCGAGAATTTCGGCTGGCGCGCGGTGTTCTGGACGGTGACGGGTGCGGCAGTGCTTGCCACCATCCTGTTGGCGACTTCGCTCAAGGAGACGCGGCCGGTGGAAGACCGCGCCGGTTCCTCCTTTGCAACCGCGCTTTCCGGTTACCGCTTCCTGATGGGTGATCGCAACTTCCTCGGTCTGGTGGCAATCGCCGGTTTCGGCATTGCGAGCTTCTTCGTCTATCTGTCGAGCTCGTCGTTCATCCTGATCGACCACTACGGGCTTTCGCCTTCGGTCTACAGCGTGTTCTTCTCGATCAATGCGGTCGCCTTCATCGGCATGTCGCAGCTGACGGGTCTGCTGGCCGAGCGCTTCGGGCTGCGGCGCGTTGTGCGTGTCGCAGTGACTGGCTACGCCACGACGATGGTGGTGCTGTTCGCGGTGATGGCCACAGGCATCGACCGGCTCGACGTGATGGCGGCGCTGTTGTTCGTCGGCTACGGCTTCCTCGGCCTGGTTATCCCGACCACCTCCGTGCTGGCCATGGAAGAGCATGGCCAGATCGCCGGCACGGCTTCGGCATTGATGGGCACGCTGCACTTCGCCATCGGTGCGGTGGCCATGGGCGTCGCCGGGGTGTTCTTCGACGGTACGCCGCTGCCGATGGTGGCTGGCATCACGCTCTGTGCGGTCATCTCCTTCACGCTGGCCAAGGTCACGCTCGGCCGCTCGCGCGAAGCTGTTGAGGCGCCGGCGGAATAAACAATTACAATCCACGAAAAGGCCGGGCTCGCCCGGCCTTTTTTATCTCAAACCTGCCTCGGCCAGCACAAATCGCAGCCGGACCTCGATCGGCGCCAATGGCAGCGGGACCAGCTCATAACCCAGTTCCGAATAGACGCCGACCAGCGCATGATAGGTGCGCTCGGCCTCGTCGAGCGTCTGCTTTCTCTCGGCATCCTGCGTGAAGATGTCAGGCCATGGCGGAGCAATGAAGACGCGGCCGGCATAGCGGAAGCGTTCGGCGGCATGCATGACGTGCTCGGGAACGGGCAGGTCGGTCAGGCGCAGATAACCAAGCGTGTCCGGTACGCCGCGATCAAAAAAGACCGGGCCTGAGTGTTCGCACGCGACCTGATGGGAGCGCATCTCCCACGACAGCATCAACTCTGCGAACAGCGCGCGATCGTGCCAGGGCAGGGCGGTCCCGCCTATGGCGGACTGGTCGCGGATGATGGCGCGGCCGGCTTCGACCGCAGTGGCGAAGCCGGCCCGGCGCAAGGCTTCGATCAAAGTGGTCTTGCCGGAGCCGGGACCACCGGTCAGCACGAAGAATCGATCTGAATCGTTTTGCATCTTTTGTCCATGGAGACGGCACGCGGTGCTGCGCCCTTCGCGGCCATGGCGGTGCAAAGGGGCTGATCAGCCGAAGCTGTCGTTGCGCGTGAGGCGTATTGAAAGAGGGGAGAAGTGGAGGTTTCTGTTGCCAGGTACCTCCGAACCCCGCCTAGAAGTGCGAACCTCTAGGACTTGAATTGAAGCTATCGCACCGCATTAAGCAGCGAGACGTGCTTCCGCATAGTTGTCGTTGGCAACTATAAGTTTAGCCCGATGACGGTGGTACAATGCCGGGCAAAAGTACGATCTTTACACCTTCGTCGATCCTATTTCGCCCCCAGCAAAAACCGCCTTGTCTCGGCAGCGGCTTTTGGTGGAGGCGCCGGGTACCGCCCCCGGGTCCGAACGGCTTATTTCATCGCCCATTTATCGCCATAGTCGGTCAAGCCGACAAAACGAATATAGGGGCCGATGGTGGAAAATGAAAGGCCGCAATGGCACTTTGTCCCCATGCCAAAACCGCATTGCCAAGGGTTGACTTGGGCGCGGTCTCAACCGAAGCTTTGCAACGGTGAGGAGTTACCGACCTAGCGCACAGGTTGCAGCAGCGCGCCACAGCCCTCATCGATCAGATTCGTGGCGCCGACGAGGGGAATTCTGATGGCCGACTATCTTGCAGACGTGAAGAAATACGACGCCGCGGCAAGCGCCGACGTGGTCGACAAGATCGTGAAGCATCTGGGCATTGCGCTCAGGAACCGCGATTCCTCGCTGGTGTCCTGCACCGACCCGAAGGAGCTCGACCGCGTCAAGGCCGGCTGGGTGTCAAAAAAGCTTGGCATATCAGACGACAAGAAGGCTGATGCGTCGATCGAAAAGGTCTGCAAGGCGATGGCCGCCGACAACACCAAGAACCGGGTGACTTTCTACTATCTGGTCGCCAAGGACCTGGGCAAACTCGGCTCCCTCTGACGGTCGCGCGACCGACGTTGCAAGAAGGGCGCCGACGTTGCTGCCGGCTTCTTTCTCCCCGTCGCTATACGCGGAGAAATGCCCGGCAGGGCAATGAGGGGCGGCGCAGACGCCTGCAAAAGAGTGATGGAGCAAGCAACGCTTGCGCCGCTTTGTAGTGTTCGGCCTCCTGTCCGTCGGCTATGATGGCAGGACAACCGAATCGAGCCGGAACCGATGCGCCAATATCTTGACCTCTTGCAGCATGTGCTGGACAACGGCGCCGATCGCGGCGACCGCACCGGCACTGGTACGCGCTCCGTGTTTGGCTACCAGATGCGTTTCGATCTGGCGCGCGGCTTTCCCGTCACCACCACCAAGAAGCTGCACTTGAAGTCGATCATCCATGAACTGCTGTGGTTCCTGGCCGGCGACACCAACATCAAATACCTCACCGACCATGGCGTTTCGATCTGGGACGAATGGGCCGACGAGAATCGTGATCTCGGCCCGGTCTACGGCAAGCAATGGCGCTCGTGGCCGGATGGCCATGGCGGTTCCATCGACCAGATAGCAAATCTCTTGAAAGAGATACGCCGCAATCCTCAATCGCGGCGGCTGATCGTTTCAGCCTGGAACCCGGCCGAAGTGGAAGCCATGGCGCTGCCGCCATGCCACTGCCTGTTCCAGTTCTATGTTTCCGAGGGCCGGCTTTCTTGCCAGCTCTACCAGCGCTCCGCCGATATCTTCCTCGGCGTGCCGTTCAACATCGCTTCCTACGCGCTGCTGACGTTGATGGTGGCGCAGGTGACCGGGCTGAAGCCAGGTGATTTCGTTCATACGCTCGGTGACGCGCATCTCTACGCGAACCATTTCGAACAGGCGCGCGAACAATTGCAGCGCACGCCAAGGGCGCTGCCGACAATGTGGATCAATCCGGAGGTGAAGGACCTGTTCGCCTTCCGCTTCGAGGATTTCCGGTTGGAAAACTACGTCGCCGATGCGACTATCAAGGCGCCGATCGCGGTCTAAGTCCCGCCGATCGGCTTACCCTCGAAATCAGGCACCGATCAGTCGATGCCGACCATCACATCCGAAGCCTTGATCACGGCATAGGCCTGCTTGCCCTTTTCGAGCTTAAGATCGGCGACGGCCTCGTTGGTGATCGAAGCGGTGACGACGGCGCCGCCAATGTCGATCCTGACATGCGAGGTGGTGGCTCCCTTGACGATCTCGGTGATCGTTCCCTTGAGGATATTGCGGGCGCTGATCTTCATCGGAGTTTCCTTTTCCAGGGCTTCTTTGCCCGTCTTACCAGAACAATCGATGTCGCACAGGGGTACAGGGCCTTCCCTTGTTATATTCATGCGGATATATCGGTGGCAGGCTTCGAGCCKATCGGATTTCAAACCCAGGGGAGTTTTCCATGACGCGCAAAGGTTTCGGATTGAGAGCGATCGCCATTGGTGGTTTTGCCGCGACGCTGATGGCGGCAGTGCCGGCCGCTCATGCGGAAGACAAGGTGGTGGTGTTTGCCGCGGCCAGCCTCAAGGACGCGCTCGACGCAGTGAACAAGGCATGCGAGGCCGATGTCGGCGAGGCCGCGACTGTCTCCTACGCCGCAAGCTCGGCGCTGGCCAAGCAGATCGAGGGCGGCGCACCTGCCGACGTCTTCATTTCGGCCGACCTCGACTGGATGAAATATCTCTCCGACAAGAAGCTGACCAAGCCGGACACCGAAGTGAAGCTGCTCGGCAACGAGATCGTGCTGGTGGCGCCGAAGGACTCGACGGTTGAAACCAAGATCGAGAAGGGTTTTGGCCTTGCCAAGCTGATTGGCGACGGCAAGCTGGCCATGGGCGACTTCAAGGCTGTGCCGGCCGGCAAATACGGCAAGGCCGCGCTTGAATCGCTCGGTGTCTGGTCGTCGGTCGAAGGCAAAGTGGCGCAGGCCGAGAATGTGCGCGCGGCGCTCAAGCTGGTTTCGACCGGCGAAGCCGCCCTCGGCATCGTCTACGCCACCGACGCGCACGCCGAAAAGGGCGTCAAGGTGGTCGGCACCTTCCCGGAGGATTCGCATCCGCCGATCATCTATCCGGTTGCCCAGACCGCCGATTCGAAGGACAAGGATACGCCGGCTTTCCTGAAATGCCTGCAGTCGGCCAAGGCTGGTGCGCTGTTCAAGGAGCAGGGATTTACTGTCCTGACGCCGAGCAATTGAGGTACGAAACCAACGCATGAACTGGCTGCTGGACCTCACTCCCGACGAATGGAATGCGGTCCGGCTGTCGATCAAGGTGGCGACAGTGGCGATGCTCGCCAGCCTGCCGCCGGGCATATTGATCGCGATGCTGCTTGCCCGAGGACAATTCTGGGGCAAGWCGCTGCTCRACGSCSTSRTCCATMTGCCGCTGATYCTGCCGCCGGTGGTGACGGGCTATCTGCTGCTGCTGACCTTCGGCAAGCGAGGGCCGGCCGGCGCCTTCCTGGCCGAGCATTTTGGCATCGTCTTTTCGTTTCGCTGGACGGGTGCGGCGCTCGCTTGCGGCGTCATGGGCTTTCCCCTGATGGTGCGCGCGATCCGGCTGTCGATCGAGGCGGTTGACCGCAAGATGGAAGCGGCGGCGGGAACGCTCGGCGCAAATCCCTACTGGGTGTTCGCCACCATCACGCTGCCGCTGATCCTGCCCGGATTGATCGCCGGCGCCATCCTGGCTTTTGCCAAGGCGATGGGCGAGTTCGGCGCGACCATCACCTTCGTGTCCAACATCCCCAACGAGACTCAGACACTGCCGTCGGCGATCTATACCTTCACGCAAGTGCCGGGCGGTGACGAAGGCGCGCTCAGGCTGACGCTGATCTCCATTGTCATCTCGATGGCCGCACTGGTCGCTTCGGAGGTGCTGGCACGGCGTGTCGGACGGCGGATGGACATTGAATGACCGTCCTTGTCGACATCAGCCATCGCCTCGGCGATTTCAGCCTCGATGTTCGCTTCGAGAGCGCCGGGCGGCTGACGGCGTTGTTCGGACCCTCCGGGTCCGGCAAGACGACGCTGATCGACATGATCGCCGGGCTGATCCGGCCCGACAAAGGGCGCATCGAGGTCGATGGCCGCGTGCTGGTCGACACCGGCGCTGGCATTTTCGTGCCGAAGCACAAGCGCCGCATCGGCATGGTGTTCCAGGATGCACGCCTGTTTCCGCATATGAGCGTGGCCAGCAATTTGCGCTATGGCCGCTGGTTCTCGCCGGCAACGGAGCGCTACGCCGAGATGGATGCCGTTGTCGAATTGCTCGGCATTGGCCCGCTGCTGGACAGGCGCCCGGCAAAGCTCTCGGGCGGCGAGAAGCAGCGCGTGGCGATCGGCCGGGCGTTGCTGGCCAGCCCCAGATTGCTGCTCATGGACGAACCGCTGGCCTCGCTCGACGAGGCGCGCAAGGCCGAGATCCTGCCCTATGTCGAGCGGCTGCGCGACGAGACGAAAATTCCGATCGTCTATGTCAGCCATTCGGTTGCCGAGGTGGCACGGCTGGCCACCGACGTGGTGACGCTGTCGCAAGGCCATGTCATCGCGAGCGGACCGACCGAGGCGGTGATGCAAAGGCTCGACCTGCTGCCGGCGGAGGAGCGCGCCGAGGGCGGCGCCGTGCTGGACACGAAGGTGCTGCACCATGACGAGGTTTTCGGCATGACCGTGCTCGGCTCGGCCGCCGGCGAGATCCGGGTGCCGCGGCTGGCGATGACGACAGGGGCGCGTGTCCGCATCCGCATCCGCGCCCGCGACGTGATGATCGCAACGGAGAAACCGACAGGCCTCAGCGCGCTCAACATTCTGCCGGGCACCATTGTCGCCATCAGCCCGGGCGAGGGCGCGACAGTCGAGGTCGGCATCGACTGCAACGGCGCAACCGTGCTTGCCCGCATCACCGAGCAGTCGCGGCAGGGGCTGAAGCTTCGGCTCGGCGGCAAGGTTTTCGCGGTGGTCAAGACGGTGAGTTTCGACCGGGCAAACACCGGCGCCGGCCTGCCCGTCGAAGTGGACGGCTGACCATCGCTATGTTTTTTTGGAATAGCGGTATCGCTGAGGAGCTTCTAGTATGGCATCGGGCGTGACCGCGGAGGAGCAAAGATGCCGTCGCTGAGCTTGCGGATAAATCTCGACCCCGACGGGCGCATCGGACCGGGTAAGATCGAGCTTCTCGAGCAGATCGCCGCCTTCGGCTCGATCTCTGCCGCCGCGCGTGGCATGGAAATGTCCTACAAGCACGCCTGGGACCTGGTCGAGGACATGAACCGGGTGTTCGGCAAGCCGCTGGTCGCGGCGCAGACCGGCGGTCGCAAGGGCGGCGGCGCGCAACTGACGGCGGTGGGGCTTGCGGTTGTCAGCCGCTTTCGCGCCATCGAGCGCGCGGCTGCGGCTGCGGCTGCGACGCATATGGAGGCATTGCAGGCTGAAATCGACGCCGGGTGAGAGCTGCCGAGCGGAAGATGGGACGCCCAGTTCACGGCGCCAACCAGAGGCCGACAGCGCGGTGCCAACAACATCATCGCAACGGTTGCTTTGTGCGCTCGCGGGCCAGTTGTCCGGCTCCGGATTCTTGGTTAGAATTGGCACCTCTTGGTTAGACGACACGTTGATGCACAGCAGATCGGCCCCCTGAGCACTCCATACATCGAGGAAACTGAGGCCATGATCTTGGAAACAGCGCAGCACTAGCAACAACTCAACACGAAGAGGCGCTGCGCGATGAGGGTACTGCTTCGGCTTACCTATGTCTGGCGGCTATTGCCTCGCGC
>NZ_JBFULQ010000201.1:0-9363 GCF_054049815.1 Mesorhizobium sp. P5_C1
GCCATCAATTTCGTCCCCACATCGTTCCGGGCTATCGGGCGCCCTTGTCGTTGGTTTCCTAACACAATCTGTTTCAGGCCGGAAACCGGCGTTTGCGCTTAACCTGCTCGTCTGCTCGGGTCAATGCGCGCTATTGATCGCTTTCAGGCGACAGAATATATGTCAGCAGGGGTCCGGTTTCGGCAGACATTCATTTTTTTGCCATTCTGGGCGTGTCTTAGGGCGGAACTGTGGGGTTCGACGAGAAGATGGGCCTGGACGGTCGGAAGGAAAATGTCGCTGTGGACAAGCGGGTCCGTGAAGCCGGCCTGAGGCCGACGCGCCAGCGCATTGCGCTGGCCGATCTGCTTTTCGCCAAGGGCGACCGCCATCTGTCGGCCGAGGAACTGCACGAGGAGGCGGTCGCGGCCGGCGTGCCGGTGTCGCTGGCCACCGTCTACAATGCCCTTCACCAGTTCACCCAGGCGGGCCTGTTGCGCATCCTCGCCGTCGAGGGCGCGAAGACCTATTTCGACACCAACACCTCCGACCACCACCATTTCTACATCGAAGGTGAAAACCGCATATTCGACATCGACAGCGGTCCGGTGACGGTCGCCAACCTGCCGGAGCCGCCGGAGGGGATGGAGATCGCCAATGTCGACATCGTGGTGAGGCTGCGCCCCAAGCGCTGCGAATGAACGGCGACGCCCGAATAAACGGCAGGGCCGGAATGATCAGCCAAGAATGATCCGCCAGGAATGAAACCCCTCGACCTGACAATCCGGCTCGAATGGGCCATCGTTGCGGTGGCTGCCGTCGTCTTCTACGCTTCAACTGGTATAAGCTGGTGGCTCTTCGGATTGCTTATCCTGGCGCCTGACCTGTCTATGTTCGGTTATCTGGCGGGGCCGCGCGTCGGTGCCCTGGCCTACAACGCCTTGCATATCCTGATCGTGCCCGTGCTGCTGCTGCTGGCCGGTCACCTGTCCGGCAAAGCGACCGCGACGGCGGTTGCATTGATCTGGATCGCCCACATCGGCATCGATCGTGCGTTGGGCTACGGCCTGAAGCTGTCAACCGGCTTTCAGGACACGCATCTTGGCCGTATCGGCCGCTAGTCTAAGCAGCTGTTTGGAACTCTTTGGTCCGGAACGATCGTGGTCAAACGGTCAAAAGATCAGTCCTTGACCCGTTCACCGGGATAGGCGCCCCAGACAAGCGACTGAGCGAGCCAGCCGGTGTGGCCCTCGAACGTCATTTCGCACCACTGGCCGTCGCAGGACTTGATCGTGCCCATGACGCCAGGCTCGACCATCGCGACCACCCTTGCGTCCTGTTCAGGGCTGTTGAGAAGGTTCACCTGGGCGCCCTTGCCGCGCTGCCACGGGGCGACGATTGCGGTGCGCCGGCCGGAAAGCAGCGACTGGTTGATCCAGCCCTCCGAACCGTCGGCGTCGCGCACGCGGCGCCATGTATCGAATTCCTGAATGATCTCCATCGGCAGGCCGGCCTTCATATACATCCAGTCGACCGAGTAGTTGGCGCCGGGGCCGACGCGCGAGTTGACGCGGCCGGATTTCAGGCTGACGAATCGCGGCAGCGGCAGACCGCTCGGGCCGAGCGTGACGACGCTCTGGGCAGGTGCTGCCGCACTCTGCGCCGCGGCAAGCGGAGAATGAAGCAGAGCGCCGAGAAATGCTGCACTGAGGGTCAGGCGAAGCGACGCGAAACCAGACACTTTCATTCCTTTCGGCGCTTGCCTTGGCGCCCCTTTTTCTTTGTCTTCGGCGGCACCGCTTGTTACATGGGGTAATCGGCACCGCGACCGGCTTTCAGTTTCGCCGGTCTTGGTTAAAGAGGTCTCAACGAGATCGGGGTACGAGGAAACAATGGTAGGCAAAAAGAAGCCTCTCGTGGTCATCACGCGAAAGCTGCCCGATCCGGTCGAGACCCGCATGCGCGAACTGTTCGATGCCCGGCTGAATGTCGAGGACAGGCCGATGACGCAGCCGGAACTGGTCGCGGCGGTCAAGGAAGCCGACGTGCTGGTGCCGACGGTGACCGATCAGATCGACGCGGCGCTGATCGCCCAGGCCGGCGACAATCTCAAGCTGATCGCCAATTTCGGCAATGGCGTCGACAAGATCGATGTCACGGCGGCGGCCAAGAAGGGCATCACCGTCACCAACACGCCCAATGTGCTGACCGAGGACACCGCCGACATGACCCTGGCGCTGATGCTGGCTGTGCCGCGGCGGCTGGCGGAAGGCGCCAACGTGCTCACCGGCGACAAGAAATGGGCCGGCTGGTCGCCGACCTGGATGCTTGGGCGCCGCATCTGGGGCAAACGGCTCGGCATTGTCGGCATGGGGCGCATCGGCACCGCGGTCGCGAGGCGCGCCAAGGCCTTCGGCCTGTCGATCCACTACCACAACCGCCATCGCGTGTTGCCGGCCGTGGAAGACGAATTGGAGGCGACCTATTGGGAAAGCCTCGACCAGATGCTGGCCCGCATGGACATCATTTCGGTCAATTGCCCATCGACGCCGGCGACCTTCCATCTGCTCTCGGCGCGGCGGCTGGCGCTGCTGCAGCCCACGGCCTATGTCGTCAACACCGCGCGCGGCGACATCATCGACGAAGAGGCGCTGGTGAAGATGATCCAGGACGGCAAGCTCGCCGGAGCCGGCCTCGACGTCTACGAGCACGAGCCGGCACTGAACGGCAAGCTGCTGAAGCTCGCCGCCAAGGGCAAGGTCGTGCTTCTGCCACATATGGGCTCGGCAACGCTCGAAGGCCGCATCGACATGGGCGAAAGGGTCATCATCAACATCCGCGCATTCGTCGACGGCCACCGGCCACCGGATCGCGTGCTGCCGCTCAGAACCTGACGTCAGCCTCCGAACGAAAGCCCAGGCTTACGCAAGGACCTTGCGCATGGTGATCGAGGTCGGCCTGATGTAGCCCTCATGCGCCGTCCGTTCGGTCTCGTGAAAGCCGAGGCGGGCAAAGGCGGCATGGTTTCCGGTCAGCTCGATCCGCGTCTGAAGTTCGACCGCAGCCTTGCCGCGGCTGCGGGCAAGATCCTCGACCGCCAGCATCAGCCGCCGGCCAATGCCTTGGCCCTGACAATCCGGCGCGACGGCGAGCTTGCCGACGTAAAATTCCGCCGTCCTTTCAAGGGCAAAAACGCAACCGACGATCCTGTCCCCCTCGAACGCCACGAATCCGGTCTCACGCCGCGCCTTGTCGCGCAAGGTTTCGGCGGTCAGCAGGTGCGCCGAGGAGGGCGGGTCGATGATACCGTCCATGGTGGCGAACGCGTGCATGATCAGTGCGAGCATATCGTCCCAATGGTCGAAATCGGCAGGAATCCTCATGACGGTGACAACTTCGGTCCGATCCACGATGTCAGCTTCTCTTGTAGCGGATCGTATCGAACCGCGCGGCCAGCCCATCATAGAGCAGCAGCCGGCCGACCAACGGCTCGCCGATGCCGGTGATCAGCTTGATCGCCTCCATCGCCTGCAGCGTGCCGACGACACCGGTCAGCGCACCAAGCACCCCGGCCTCGGCACAGGACGGCACTAGGCCAGGCGGCGGCGCTTCCGGAAACAGATCGCGATAGCCCGGATTTGGCACCCCGTCCTTGCCGTTTTCGAACGGCTTCAGCACGGTCACCGAACCATCGAAGCGTCCAACAGCGGCGTGCACCAGCGGTTTCCTCTCGCTCGCGCAGGCGTCGGCCACCGTATAGCGGGTTTCAAAATTGTCGGAACCGTCGACGACGATGTCATAACGGGCGACGAGGGCAGCGGCGTTGTCCGCGGTCAGCCGGAACGTATGGGTCTCGACAGCGGTGTTGGGATTGATGCGCGCGATTGCCGCCTTGGCGCTATCGGTTTTCAGCATGCCGACGGTGTCGGTGCCGTGAATGACCTGGCGCTGCAGGTTGGAAAGCGAAACGGTGTCATCGTCGATCACGCCGAGCGTGCCTACGCCGGCGGCGGCAAGATATTCGAGCACCGGCGCACCCAGCCCGCCGGCGCCGATCACCAGCACCCGCGCCTGCTTCAGCCTCTGCTGGCCGGCGCCGCCGACCTCGGGCAGCACGATGTGGCGGGCATAGCGTTCGATCTCTTCGTCGGTCAGGGCGGCAGCGGTCATTGCCGGACCATATAGCGGCTGAAAAACCTTGTCAGGAGCCAATGCATGTCGCCCAAAAGTGTGAAGCGGTTTTGGGACCACGACATACGTAGACAAAGATCTAGATCGTTGGCCCAACCGTGCCGTGRTCGACAGTCAGGAATTGCGCACGTCCCTTGAGACTGGAAAACAGCGCCGCGTCGGTTCCGGTCATGAACGCCTGGCAGTTCAGGTCTTCGAGGATGGAAAACAGCGCCGCGCGCCGCCCGCCATCCAGATGCGCGGCGATTTCGTCGAGCAGCAGGATCGGTGTCATGCCAGACATCTCGCCGGTTAGCCGGGCGTGCGACAGGACGATGCCGACCAGCAGCGCCTTCTGCTCACCCGTCGAGCAAAGTTCGGCCGGCATCGACTTGGGACGGTGCCGAACCACCAGATCCGAACGGTGCGGTCCCTCGAGCGTGCGCCCGGCGGCGCGGTCGCGGTCACGACCTTCGGCAAGCGTCCGGCGGAACCGCTCCTCGACGTCGACCGCCGGCGCGATGGCAATCTCGGCCTCAAGCTCACCCGAAAGGCCGATATCGGCCTGCGGAAACGGTCCGGTGTCGGGCAGCCTGTCGATCATCGCGGCCAGCAGGCGCACCATCTCGGCGCGTGCGGCGGCGATCGCCACACCGGTTTCGGCCATTTGTGTCTCGATCGCGTCGAACCAGCGGTCGTCCCGGGAGCCTTCAGTAAGCAACCGATTGCGGCCGCGCATCGCCTTTTCGTAGTCGATTGCGCGCTGGCCGTGGCCGGGATCGATCGCCAGCACCAGCCGATCGAGAAAGCGCCGGCGATCCGCGGCTGGTCCGGTGAACAAGGCGTCCATCGCCGGCGTCAGCCACACCACGCGCAGCCACTCCAGCATCTCCTCGGCCGATCGCGCCGAAGCGCCGTTGATGCGCACGCGCCTGCCGCCTTCGCCGGCACTGTCGCCACCTGAAATGCCCGTACCGATCTCGACCTGGCCGTCGGGCCCATCGAGCCGGGCGTGCAGGGCAAAGCCGCCGTCGCCGCCTTCGCGCGCGACATCCGCATAAGGCGCGCGGCGCAAGCCGCGTCCCGGTGTCAGCAAGGAGATCGCTTCGAGAAGATTGGTCTTGCCCGCACCGTTATCGCCGGAAAAGACCACGGCACCCGGCGCCAGGTCGATCGCCAGCCCCGCATAGTTGCGGAAATTAGTAAGTGTAAGCTTACTTATGTGAGTCTGTGCCGGCAACCGCTATCCGCCTATAGAGCGGTTCGTCGTTTCACGGAAAACGCAGACCTGCTCTAACTCTTTGTTTTGACGCAATTCCGGGCGGAAAACCGTTTCATATTTTTCCTGGAATTGCTCTGGAAGTCGCCGCAGCCATAATTCTCGCTGCCGGTCCAGTCGCGGGCCGGATTGGTGACGCCGCGCCGGCTAGACCCGCATCGGCATCAGCACGTAAAGCGCGGTCTCGTCGGCCATGTCGTGGATCAGAGTCGGCGAACCAGCGTCGGCCAGCATGAACTTGGCCTCCGTGCCGGTCAGCTGCGCGGCAACGTCGAGCAGGTACTTGGCGTTGAAGCCGATCTCGATTGGATCGGACGAATAGTCGGCGGCCAGCTCCTCGGTGGCGCTGCCTGAATCCGGATTGTTGACCGCAAGCGTCACCTGACCGTCGCTGATCGAAAGCTTCACCGCGCGGCCGCGTTCGGAGGAGATGGTAGAGACGCGATCGACAGCGGCGGCGAAACTCTGGCGGTCGATGATCAGCCTCTTGTCGTTACCGGTCGGAATGACCCGCTGATAGTCCGGGAAGGTGCCGTCGATCAGCTTCGAGGTCAAAACCACGCTGCCGATGGTGAAGCGGATCTTGGTGTCGGACAGTTCGGTGGTGACCGCGACATCCGGATCGTCGACCAGCTTTTGCAGCTCGCTCACGGTCTTGCGCGGAATGATGATGCCCGGCATGCCCTCGGAACCCGCCGGCGCGTCGATCTCGGCGCGTGCCAGGCGGTGGCCGTCGGTCGCCACCGAGCGCAGCTTCAGCTTGCCGCCGACCTCGTGCGTGTGCAGGTAGATGCCGTTCAGATAATAGCGCGTCTCTTCGGTCGAGATGGCGAACTGGGTCTTCTCGATCAGGCCCTTCAGGGCAACCGAGTCGAGACGGAAGATATGCGAGAAGGATCCGGCCGAAAGCTCGGGGAAATCGGATTGCGGCAGGCACTGGAGGCGGAAGCTCGAACGGCCGGACGTTACCGTCATGGCGTTGCCGTCCTCGTCCGTCTTCAGCATCACCTCGGCGCCGTCGGCGAGCTTGCGCACGATGTCGTAGAGCAGATGTGCCGGAACCGTCGTCGCCCCGCCGCGCTCCACCTTGGCGGGCGTCGCTTCCGTCACCTCCAGGTCGAGGTCGGTCGCCTTCATTTCGAGGCTGGCGCCCTCGGCGCTGAGCAGCACGTTGGACAGGATCGGTATGGTGTTACGCCGCTCGACGACACGGTGGACGTGGTTGAGCGACTTCAGGAGATTTGACCGTTCCAGGATAACACGCATGACGAAACAGGCTCGCTTGAATGAATGACGGGTCACCAGTGAGCGGCGCCCCGCGAAAGGTCTGAACAGGCTCAGAATCTGCGTAAACTGACAGGAAAAAACCAGCAAACGCAAGCCCGCGACACCGGTTCAGGCCGGCTACGCGGGCTTTCTGGGGATAAAGGCCACGAAGTCCGCGAGCCGGTGTCGCAAAACCAAATTCCGGATCGCCCCCAGGCGACACCACGAATCCAGGACCGCACCGGCAAGTCATTGAATTCCGGTGCTGTTCTGGTTTCGTCTTCGCCAGACCGGTCAGGCCTGGTCGTTGATCAACCGCCTCAGGAGCTCGAGTTCCTGCGCCAGCGTATTGTCGTTGCCCGAAAGGTCCTCGATCTTGCGAACGGCGTGCAGCACCGTGGTGTGATCGCGGCCGCCGAAACGCCGTCCGATCTCGGGCAGGGAGCGCGGCGTCATCACCTTCGACAGGTACATGGCCACCTGCCGCGGCTTGACGATGGTGCGCGTGCGCCGGTTGGACAGCAACTCGGTCTTCGACACGTTGTAGTGGCGCGCGACGATGCGCTGGATGTCCTCGATACGAACCCGCTTCGGCTCGCCGGTGCGATAGATGTGGCCGAGGATCTCGTCGATCCGGTCGATGGTGATCTGCGGTTCGAAGGACTGGCGGAACAGCAGCTGATTGAACGCCCCTTCCAGCTCGCGTCCGCTGCCGGTCACGGTGCGGGCGACGTGATTGAGGATCTCCTCCGAAATATTGAGCGATGCGTCATCGACCCTTGCGGTGGCAAGGCGCAAGTTGAGCATGCCAAGGCGCATGGCGAAATCGGGCGCCGACATTTCAAGCGCGACGCCGCCATTGAGGCGCGACCGGACCCGCGGTTCGAGCGATTCCAATTCCGACGGCGGCCGGTCGGCGGCAACGACGACTTGCTTGGCGCTGTCGAGCAACATGTTGATCAGGTGGCAGAATTCATGCTGGATCGACTTGCCCTGCAGGAACTGCATGTCGTCGATGATGAGCAGGTCGATGTCGCGCAGCTGTTCCTTGAGCGTCAGCGCATTGTTGTCACGGATCGCGGTGGCAAAGCGCCACATGAAATACTCGGCCGTGAGATAGACGACGCGCGACTTGGGGTTCTGCTTCAGCGATTCCGCGGCGATCGCCTGCAACAGGTGTGTCTTGCCGAGCCCGACGGTTGCGTGAAGGAAAAGCGGGTTGAAGCGCACCGCGCTGGATTGCGATTCCGCAACTGCCTTGGCGGCGGCGAAGGCCACACGGTTCGACGGTCCCTCGATGAAGGAGCCGAATGTGTAGCGCGGATCAAGCGGCGAGCCGAGCACATTGTGCCGGAACTCGCTCTCGACCGGTGTGCCCGGACGCGGAGCCGGTGCGCGCTCAGTCCGGCCGGGGCTGACAGTGCCGGCGGCGAGCGCCGTCTGCGTCTGCCGCGTCATCTTGGCTCGCGCAGGCGCCACTTCCGGCTCGGCATGGCTGTGCCCCTGGCGGGTCGCCGTCCGCACAACGATCTCGATCTTGAGGAGATCGGGATCCTCCTGCTTCCACAACTCGGAAATGAGGTCGAGATAGTGACCGTTGATCCATGAGCGCAGGAAAGCGGTGGGCACCGAGATGCGGATGATGCCCTTGGAAGCCTCCGCGACCTTCATGCGGCCGAACCAACTCGAATAGACTTCAGTTCCCAGGCGCGCCTTCAACTGGGTCTTGACCCGGTCGAACTTCTGTTCCGCGTCGCTGGACACCGCCATGTCGTTTGCTCCGGTCAAAGTTCCAGGAAATGGGAGGTCGCCCGTAAGCTCCCGTTCGATGCCGCTCTGCATGGTCTCTTCCTTGTCTTTCCGTACCCTGTTCCACCGGGGATGCGCCCCTGCACCCGTGTCCCGGCAACTGCGTCTTCGCTACGATGCCTGCTGCCGCCGCCGGCAGATGACATCGCCAACATTCGGGGGAAACCGGTGCCGGCCCATGGAAGCCAGTCCGCGTTGGGTATGTCTGGGCAATACGACACCATCCGGCGAAAAGTGCGCCGGCGCGCCGTCTACCTGCCATGTCTAGTTACGCCAGTCCCCTACCGTATCGAAAAAGACAAACCAAAGCCGTCCACGGACTTGATCCGCGTTGCAAATCCCGCCAATTTAAGCTGGCCGTTACAAGGTGGGTTAAGGCCCGGAGCCCGTCCCTTTCGATAGACCGACATTACCGAAATCGCTGTGGATAGGGCAAGGCCGGGACTAACTGATTTTTAAGGAATCTGGTTAGTGGAGGCGGGTTCGAGTGGCGTGCCGCTACGGCACTTTTTAACAAAGCCATTGTGATTCAAACTCTTTTCCGGCGAATATGAAAAAGCCGGCCCGTCACGAAATTTTATGAAATAATTCGCTTGACAGCGACTTGTCCCCCATCCCCCCGGCTCGATGTGAACAAGCTGTGGACGACTGTCCGCAACTATTTGAAAAGTATAGATTATTTCTGAGTGTCGACTTTTTCCGAGTGAACCCTTTTCAGGGATACCGGCGATCAACCTRCATGGCAGTGCCGGCAAAGCATTTCGAGCCGCCAAAGGGCTGTTTCCGGCCATTCTTTTTAAGTGCTTGCCGGCAAACGAAAAAACCCGGCACAATCGGCCGGGTTCTCAGAACGTCAGTCC
>NZ_JBFULQ010000202.1:0-9353 GCF_054049815.1 Mesorhizobium sp. P5_C1
GCCTCGAAGTCTTGTTCTCGCAGCCGGACGGCGACGACCAAGCGTCCGACGAGTCCGAACTGCTTTATGTCTCATCGACCTTCGGTGGGCAAACGCGCAACTTCTACCGGTTTCAGATGCAGGACGGTAGCGCGGACTATTTCGACGAGGACGGCAGCAGCGCCGAGCAGTTCCTACTGCGCAACCCACTGCCAAACGGGAGATTTACCTCCGGGTTTGGTGCGCGCAGGCATCCTATCCTCGGCTATGTCCGCATGCACACAGGTACGGACTGGGCCGCCCCGATCGGATCGCCGATCATCGCCGCCGGCAATGGCGTCGTCGAGAAGGCGGGCTGGGCCGGCGGCTATGGCAAACAGATCATCATTCGTCATGCCAATGGCTACGAGACGTCCTACAATCACCAGAGCGCCTTTGCCAAAGGCATCGAAGAAGGCGTGCGGGTTCGCCAGGGCCAGGTCATTGGTTATCTCGGCCAGACCGGCCTCTCCACCGGTCCGCATCTCCATTACGAGCTGATCGTCAACGGCACCAAAGTCGATTCGATGCGTGTCCGGCTGCCGGTCGGCAAAGTGCTGAAGGGCGATGATCTCGTCGCCTTCAAGCGCGAACGCGAGCGCATCGACGATCTGCTGAAGCAGGAAGACAGTGATTCGCTGAAGGTTGCGAGCGCCAAGATCGACGGCTGATTCGCTGATTTTCAGCCTTGCGGATTTTCCGCACGCCACGGCCATGGCAGCCGCTGACCGGGAATGGTCGTCCACGCGATCACTGCTGAAAGCAGGCAGAGCAGTGCCGTCACCGAAGAGACGGCGGAAAACGCCGCGTCGCCGGCGGCAAGCCTTGCCGCATCGACTGCCGGCGCCAGCCCAACTGCCGCCGGTTCGCCAAAGCCTGGCACGCCGGGCGTCGCATTCCCATCGAGGGCTTTCGCGTAGACCCGGGCGGCAAGCGAGCCCATCGCTGCCACCGCGATCAGGCCGCCGATGCGCGAGACGGCATTGTTGATGCCGGAGGCAGCACCGGTATCCTTGTCTTCCACCGCCGTCATGATCGCGGTCGACAGTGGCGACACGACCAGCGCCATGCCGAGCCCCATCAGCCCCATCAGCGGAAATGTTCCCGTCCAGAAATTGTGGATGCCGGCATGGGCGAGCAAGGCAAGTCCGGCAAACGCGAAAGCCACGACAAGGCTGCCGAAGGCGATCGGAAAGCGCGGCCCGATCCGGTCGGACAACTGGCCGACGGGCCGCGACAAAAGTGCCATCGATGCCGACAGCGGCAGGAAGATGAAGCCGACCTCGGCCGTGCTCAGTCCCCAGCCGGCGATGAGCAGCATCGGCAGATAGAAAAGATTGGCCGACAGCGCGAAATAGAGGAAGAACGTCGCGGCATTGGCGCCGGCGAAAGCGCCGACGCGAAACAGCGACAGATCGATCATCGGCTCGCGCTGCCAAAGCTCGAAGGCGATGAAGACAGCCAGCAGCACGGCACCGGCGGCAATGCTCGGCCCCGACAAATGGCCCTCGCCGCCGGCGCTCATCGAGGTCAGCCCGTAGGCGAGCGCGCCGAAGGCTAATGTCGCCAGCGCGGCACCGCCGAGATCCAGGCTGCGTTTTTCCGTCGGCGCGTCGGCCGGGATCTTGGCCAGCAGCAGATAGATCGAGATCAGGCCGAGCGGCAGGTTGACCGCGAAGATCGCCCGCCAGATGCCGACACCGARTGCCGACAGCACGAAACCACCGAGCACCGGGCCAAGTGCCGTGGTCAGCGCCGAAGCCGCGGCCCAGATCCCGATGGCGCGGCCGCGCTCTTTTTTCGGATAGGCCTTGGCGATGATGGCGAGGCTGCCCGGCACCATGACCGCCGCACCAATGCCCTGCAGCGCGCGAAATGCGATCAGCACCACCGCATTCGGCGCCAGCGCACAGGCAAGCGAGGCGACAATGAACAGCGCAATGCCTGCCACGAAGGCGCGGCGCAGACCGAATCGATCGCCGGCGGCGCCCCCGGCAAGGATCAGTGCCGAGAGCGTCAACGCGTAGGCATTGGAAATCCACTGCGCTTGCGCCAGGCTGGCACCAAGGTTGACGCGAATCGCCGGCATGGCGATGGCCAGGATCGAACCGTCGATGAAACCGAGCGCCGAGGCCAGGATCGCCGCAATCAGCACAAATCGCCGTTGCGACGGTGGACAGAACGTGCCGTTCGTGACCGGACTGGTCAGCGGAACGGCGGCGGCTTCGCTTGGTGAATGCATGGAACCTTGCTTAGACCGCAGGCGTGTTGGCAACAACCAGCCAGTGGATTGCTGTCCTTGAAACCAGCCACATGGCCAGGATCGCTCCTGTCCGGGTGCACACGGCGGCAGTCATGCTAGGTTCTGGCTAGGTTTCCGGAAAATTGCAGACGGGGAGAAGTCGATGAAGCGGCCACTTGAAGCATCGGCGGAGGGACGCGGCCGTATCGTTGGCATCACCGACGGCGTGTTCGCCATCGCACTCACCCTGATCGTCCTCGAAATCAGGGTGCCGGCGCACGAGGCGATCCATTCGGAGCGCGATCTGCTTGCCGCAATCGCGGCACTGGCGCCCCGCTTCCTGACCTACGCCTTGAGCTTCCTGACGCTGACCATCTTCTGGTTCGGCCAGCAGGCGCAGCATGGGCTGATCGCCAAATCCGACCGGCGGCTTGCCACGCTGAACCTCTGCTTTCTCGCCTTCATTGCCTTGCTGCCGTTCTCGACCGATCTTTTGGCCGACTTCCTCGAGTTCAGAACCGCGATGCTGGTCTACTGGCTCAACCTGCTGATGCTCGGCGTCACGCTGTTCGCCAGCTGGCGCTATGCGGAGAAGAACGACTTCCTGGCAGAGGATGTCGACGCGGAAACCAGCCGCACGGTCTATCTGCGCATCGTCAAGGCGCAGATCCTGTGGGCGGTCGGCGCGGCACTGTGCCTGATCACGCCGTTACTCAGCGTCGGCTTTATCCTGGTGGTGCAACTGGTCTATGCGATAACCCCGGGCGCGAAGTGGGTGCGCAGGATCATCGGCTGACCGTTTCAGGGCGCGTTGAGATTCAGATCAGGCCGAGTCGAGAACGACGGATTTCGAGAACCGGAGCGGAGCGTACTTCTGGGTACGTGAGCACCGGAAGCGGAGGAAGCCGCCGTTCGCAGGCCGGCCTCATCTGAATATCAGCGCCTACTCGACGAACTCAACGGTGACGCCCGGCGAGACCAGCTTGGCCAGTTCGCGCGCATCCCAGTTGGTCAGGCGCACGCAGCCATGGCTTTCTGTCTTGCCGATCTTCGACGGATCCGGCGTGCCGTGGATACCGTAGGTCGGCTTGTCCAGAGCGATCCACACCGAGCCGACCGGGCCGTTTGGACCTGGCGGAATGGTCAGGACCTTGTCGTTTTGACCCTGCTTGAAATTGATGCTGGGGTTGTAGGTGTAGTTCGGATCGAGAGCGACGCGCGATACAGCGTGTATGCCGGACGGTGACGGTGTATCCGCCGACCCGATGGTTGCGGGATAGGCCGCCACCAGCTTGTCGCCCGCATCATACGCGAAGACCTCTTTCCTGCCCTTGTCGGCGACGATACGGGCAACCGGCGTCGAGACCAGTTTGCCGAAATTTGCGACCTTGATGGTCGTACCGGGACGATTGAAGTTGGCGTCCGGGTTGAGCGCCTTGAGGTAGTTCTCGTCCATGTGGAAGCGCTCCGCGAGCGCCTCGGTCACCGACGTATAGCCCATGCGGTCGAGCTGCGCCTTCTGGCTGTAGTCTTCCGGGATCGAGGCGACATAGGGGCCGGCCGCATCCTCCGGGGTGATGGTGTAATTGGCAAAGGCATCGCCGCCGGACTGCGCAAGAGCCGCCTGGATGCCGACCGCATCGGTCGACCGCAGATTGCTGCCAGTGATCTGGTTGTAGGCGGCGAGCGCCTTGTCGACATTCGAACCGAAACGCCCATCGATGACGCCAGGCGAAGCGCCACCCCGGTCGAGCAGCACCTGCAGCGCCGCGACATCCTGACGTGCTCCCAGCGAAAGCGCCGGCTCGACGGTCGACTTGCCCCCAGTCGTTGGCGGCAGTCCCGCTTGCTCGGAGGGAGACGCCGGCTGGGCAGGGTCAATCGAGGCCTCGTTCAGCGGCTGGCGTTTGATGGTGCCCGGCTCTGTCGACTGCGGCGCATCGGGATAATTGTTGTCGTAGCTGCCGTCGTCCTGCGGTGGCGGCGGATAGGCTTCCACGGAATTGTCGCTGTTAGGATCATATTCGTCCGCCGGCGGCGGGATGACCCGGCCTTCTTCTTCCAACTGCTTGCGGCGGAACCGCGCCATGTCTTGCGGATCGTCGAGATAGTAGCGGTCATTGTCATCGGGGACGCGGCCCAGTTCGCGCAGCCGTGTCTCGCGGCGCAGCGCGCGCCGGTCGAGCCGCGTCTGCGGCGGCTGGATAGCGATGACCTTGCCGGTATCGGCATCGACGATGACGCGGTTGCCCCTGGCGTCGTAATAGACGTCGAGATTGCCGTCCTGGGCGACGAGGATGCCGCCATCGTCGGCAGCGCGGGCAACCCGTGGTGCGCTGTCCTGCGTCGGCGCGCCGAGCGCGCCAGAAGACAAAAGCCCGCCGGCGAGTACCGAAAGGGTGAAGATCGTGCGCAGCATGGTGGCCAAACTCTCCGGTCCGTAATTGCCGCCGCCCGGCAGTGTCCCTGTACGGCGAACCCCTTCGCCAGCAAACCAGTTCACCACCATATGGTTCCAATATGAACCGGGCATGAAGATGGCGTTTTCCTGGCGCCTCGATGAATATCAGCTAGCTTGCGGCAAGTCCCAGCTCCCTGCGCGCCTGCTTCGTCAGCTTCAGGGCAACAAGGCGATGGCTCTCGCGCAGATAGTCCTTCAGCGCGTCATCATCCATGCTCTGGCTTGTCTGACGCTGGATCCATTTCATGCCGCGCGAAGCAAGATAGGGTGCCGGACGCAAGCCCGGCTGCTCCTTGAGCACGTCATAAGCGATGTCGGAACATTTGAAGGTGACAAAGAGCTGCTGGCCCTGGTCCCAGCCGCCGATCGCAAAGACCTTGGCCCCGACCTTCCAGACATGAGCGCCGCCCCATTGGACGACGTGGTTTGTCGAAGGCAGCGAAGCGCAGAAGCTGTTGTAGTCGTCCAGCGTCATCCGCGCCCCCGCTTGTATGAAAAGGCCGCGCGTCCAGGCTGGACGCGCGGCATTGGATCAGGCTGCCGCCTCGGCCGCCACAATCGTCGGCTTCGAGCGGAAGTTCAGCCGGTCGGAACCGGCTGTCACCTTGACGGTCGAGCCGTCGAGGATGTCGCCGAGCAGGATCTTCTCSGCCAGCGGGTCCTGCAGTTCCTTCTGCATGACGCGCTTAAGCGGCCGTGCGCCATAGGCCGGGTCGTAACCCTTGGCCGCCAGCCAGTCGATCGCCTCCTGGTCCAGCGACAGCGTGATCTTGCGATCGGTCAGCAGGCTTTCCAGCCGCTTGAGCTGGATCTCGACGATGCGACCCATATCCTGCCGGCGCAGCCGGTGGAAGAGGATCACCTCGTCGACGCGGTTGAGGAACTCCGGCCGGAACGAAGCCTTGACGACATTCATCACCTCGTCGCGGACCTGATCGACATCCTGGTCCTCGCCGAGACTGACGAGATACTCCGCGCCGAGGTTCGACGTCATGATGATCAGCGTGTTGCGGAAGTCGACGGTGCGGCCCTGGCCGTCGGTCAGGCGGCCGTCATCGAGCACCTGCAGCAGCACGTTGAACACGTCCGGATGCGCCTTCTCGATCTCGTCGAACAGCACGACCTGATAGGGCCTGCGCCGCACCGCTTCGGTCAGAGCGCCGCCCTCCTCATAACCGACGTAGCCGGGAGGTGCGCCGATCAGCCTGGCGACCGAGTGCTTCTCCATGAACTCCGACATGTCGATGCGCACCATGGCGCTCTCGTCGTCGAACAGGAAACTGGCAAGCGCCTTGGTCAGTTCGGTCTTGCCGACGCCCGTCGGTCCGAGGAACATGAACGAGCCGATCGGCCGGTTCGGATCCTGCAGGCCCGCGCGGGCGCGCCGCACCGCCTTCGAGACAGCTTGCACCGCCTCGCCCTGGCCGACGACGCGCTTGCCGATCTCGTCTTCCATGCGCAACAGCTTGTCGCGCTCGCCCTGCAGCATCTTGTCGACCGGAATGCCGGTCCAGCGCGAGACGATATGGGCGACATGGTCGGGAGTGACCACCTCTTCGACCATGCCGACCTTGCCGTCCTGGGCTTCGGCTTCCTTCAGCTTCTTTTCCAGTTCCGGGATCTTGCCATAGGCAAGCTCCCCGGCGCGCTGGAATTCACCCTTGCGCTGGGCAATGGCAAGCTCATTGCGCGCCTCGTCGAGCTGCTTCTTCAGATCGGCGGCAAGCCCGAGCTTCTGCTTCTCGGCCTGCCACTTTGTGGTGATCTCGGTCGATTCCTCCTCGAGCCCGGCGAGTTCCTTTTCCAGGCGGGCGAGCCGATCCTTCGACGCATCGTCGGTCTCGACCTTCAGCGCCTCGCGCTCGATCTTGAGCTGCATGATGCGGCGATCGATCTCGTCGAGGGCCTCGGGCTTGGAATCGACCTGCATGCGCAGCCGCGAAGCGGCTTCGTCGACGAGGTCGATCGCCTTGTCCGGCAGGAAGCGGTCGGCGATGTAGCGGTTCGACAGCGTCGCCGCCGCCACCAGCGCCGAATCCGAGATGCGCACCTTGTGGTGCTGTTCGTATTTTTCCTTCAGGCCGCGCAGGATCGAGACGGTGTCTTCCACAGTCGGCTCATCGACGAACACCGGCTGGAAGCGGCGGGCAAGGGCCGCATCCTTCTCGACATGCTTGCGATATTCATCAAGCGTTGTGGCGCCAACGCAGTGCAGTTCACCGCGCGCCAATGCCGGCTTCAACAGGTTCGACGCATCCATGGCGCCATCCGCCTTGCCGGCACCGACCAGCGTGTGCATCTCGTCGATGAACAGGATGATGTTGCCGTCGGCCGAGGTGACTTCGGAGAGCACGGCCTTCAGCCGCTCCTCGAACTCGCCGCGGTATTTGGCRCCGGCAATCAGCGCGCCCATGTCGAGCGCCATCAATTGCTTGTCCTTCAACGATTCCGGCACGTCGCCATTGACGATGCGCAACGCCAGGCCTTCGGCGATCGCCGTCTTGCCGACGCCCGGTTCGCCGATCAGCACCGGATTGTTCTTGGTGCGGCGCGACAGCACCTGGATCGTGCGGCGGATCTCGTCGTCACGGCCGATGACCGGATCGAGCTTGCCGGCGCGAGCATCCGCGGTCAGGTCACGTGCGTATTTCTTCAACGCGTCGTAGCCCTGTTCGGCGCTCGCCGAATCGGCGGTGCGGCCTTTGCGGACGTCGTTGATGACCTGGTTGAGCGCCTGCGCGGTGACTCCGGCCTTGGCCAGGATGTCGGCGGTCTTGGCCGACTTCTCCATGGCGAGCGCCTGCAAGAGCCGCTCGACGGTGACAAAGCTGTCGCCGGCCTTCTTGGCCAGCTCTTCGGCGGACGAAAACACCTTTGCCAGCGGCTGCGCCAGATAGAGCTGGCCGTTGCCGCCTTCTACCTTGGGCATCGCTTCGAGCGCCGTTTCGACGCCAAGCTTGACGTCGCGGACGCTGCCGCCGGCACGTTCGATCAGCGACGCGGCCAGGCCCTCGTCGTCGTCGACGAGCACTTTCAGGATGTGTTCGGGTGTGAACTGCTGGTGGTTGCGGGAGAGCGCCATGGTCTGCGCGGACTGGATGAAGCCGCGCACGCGCTCCG
The DNA here is from genome assembly GCF_054049815.1 of Mesorhizobium sp. P5_C1. Lineage (NCBI taxonomy): Bacteria > Pseudomonadati > Pseudomonadota > Alphaproteobacteria > Hyphomicrobiales > Phyllobacteriaceae > Mesorhizobium > Mesorhizobium sp. P5_C1. The sequence continues at coordinate 7,842 of NZ_JBFULQ010000202.1, forward strand.
AATATTTCTCAAGGTTCATATCTGTCTCCTTCCATCACCGGCCCGCTTTGCGGCACCGGATCCGATTGCGGTGACGGACCCGCCCATTCGAGCCGGGTCCAGTTCAGCCGAGATATGGTGCATAGGCCATGCTGTCTCAAGACGCCTTGATGCCGGTCAACGCACAATATTCCATCGCGGCACAAAACGAAAACGGCGGAGATTTCTCTCCGCCGTCCGATATCCTGAAATGTCGTTCGATCAGTTGTCGATGTCGACTTTGACCGGTTCGGCATTGCCGCCGTCGGCCGGGGCCGCAGCCACCTCGCCGGCATCGGCGCCGGAATTGACATTGTCGCTGCCGCTGTCGACCTGATCGGCGCTGACGCGCGGACGGCGCGGGCGCCTCGGGCGACGGGCAGCACCGCTTTCGGCGGCCGCCTCATTGAGCTCGGCCTGGGCGGCAAGACCTGCCGGCGACAGGTTTTCGAACAACGGAGCCGGCTCGGCTGTCACAACGGATTCGGTCGATTCGGTCGGCGAAGCGGCTTCGACCTGGGTCGGGGCCTCGTTGCGTTGCGGCTGGCCGCCTTGCTCGGCGGACGAGCCATAGTCGCGCTGTCCATTCTGGCCGTAGCCGCCATTGGGGCGACGATCGCGGTGGCGCCCATTGTTGTCGCGGCCGCCATTGTTGCGCCCGCCATTGTCACGCCCGCTATTGCCATCACGATTGTCGCGGCCGTTTTCCCGGTTGAGCGCGACCTCGGCCGGCATGCCTTCGATGACCGGCTGCGGCCCGGCGCCATGGTTGATCACCGGTACCTGGGCATCGGAAATAGTGTTGCCGCTGTTGCCGGCATTGTCGAACTCGTCGCGATCCTCGTCGCCGTCATCGTCGAAATCATCGCGATTCTGTTGCGTGTTCTGGATCGGCATCTGCGCCTGCGCGGCTGCGATGATGCGATTGTAGTGTTCTGCGTGCTGGAGATAGTTCTCCGCCATGACCCGGTCGCCGGAGCTATGCGCATCACGGGCCAAGGTCGCGTATTTTTCGGCGATCTGCTGAGCCGAACCGCGGATCTTCACGTCCGGGCCGTTGCTCTCGTAGTTGCGCGTCAGGGGATTTGGTCCCTTGCGGTTGTTGTTGTTATTGTTGTTATTGCCACCGCCGCCGCCATTATTGTTGCGACCGCGCATGCGCCTGTTCTGCTGTTGTGGCCTCATCAAACTCTCTTCATTTTGAAATTTTCGAAAACTCTTCACGAACGGAGGCGCTCATGCAGCCAGCCGCTTCGTTTCTTCACCGGCGTTCGCCCGCATCAATTGCGTTGGCGCCACGTGCCATCCTGTTCCGGTTACATCACTTGCCGGACGATTCCCGCACGAAGCTTGGGCATCGTTTGCGCAAGAAGGCAGCTATTTCCAAGGAAGACCGAATCGCTAAGAGCACTGCCTGCTTCGTCTCATCCGGTTAAGGCGACCCTAGCCGCATTCCCCGGCATTGCCAAGCGCTTTTTTTGCACTGCGTCAAGG
>NZ_JBFULQ010000203.1:0-9348 GCF_054049815.1 Mesorhizobium sp. P5_C1
AGGATAGCCAGCACCGCCGGGCCGACACGATCGTCCGGCAAGCCGAAAAGAGGCAGCGACACGGTGAGCAGCCCGGCCGCCCGAAAGACGGGGCCGCCGAATCGGTGAGTTCTCGTCCAGACGTCCCGATCCGCAAGGGTCCAGGGTGTTCTGATACCGAACCACCGGTTGGGCTGCAGGAGCGGCATTCGAGCACCGACGACGATCATGATCACGCCGAGGATGATCGGCATCAGCCGAAGGCGGTTCGTCTGGAATCCAAGCGCCGAAGCAATCAAGAAGGCCTGCAGCAGGATGAGCAGCAAAAGGCCTATGAGCCACGCATGGTCCGGCGCAAAACTTCTTGCGGGTTCGCCGGATGCCTGCCTGTTCTCGACCTGCCGCCCCGGCCACAGGCGCAGGACCATCCACAGCACGGCGAGCAGCACCGGCGCACCAAGCAATGCGATCCAGCGGCCCGCAAAGACGTCCGCTTCGCCCGACGCCGACCAGTGAACCGCAATGCGTGCATCCGGCGACGTGAAGAGTGCCGCGACGATGCCGCTCAGTACCATCACAATGAGCGCTATCAGCCTTCGGTGAATGAGAGGTCTCCCTGTTCGACCATTTGCCAGTTCAGGCGGCCGGTTCGCAGCGCCGCGTCCGCTCGCGCTACCGCAAAGGAATGCTGCCCCGAATCGGCGTCAGGATCAACGGCATGGCCAAACACGGCCTCGCATTCGATTGTGAGCTTGATTGTAAACCCTTTCTTAACTCACATTAGCAACGGTAAAATAACGTACTTTTCTTGCCTGAAAACTGGCGATAGGGTAGTAATCTTTAAGTTTCCGCCGCGAATTTGGAAACAATATTACGCTGGCAAACTGACGATTGTCACATTCGAGAGGCATGGCCAACGCGCTCAGCGTAGGGGGGAACCTATGGTGTCGCCTTATGCAGATTTCATAAAGAAGCTCCACAGGGACAAAGCGTTCCGGCAGGCATTCGCCGATGATCCGCGCGGCGTTCTTCGCGCGAGCGGGCTCGATCCAGACCTCCTTGACCTGCCTTCCAAGATCGATTTCGACGCGCTGGAACGGCGTATCGACGCGCAAATATCCTCCGTTCCGCCGGATGCGGCCACACTGAGGCATGCATCGGCACAGGAACTTTGGGACAGGTTCAATTTCATCCGCGTCAACTATGATCTTGCGTCGCCGTCGATCCCAGCGACGAGCATCATCTACGGTACGACGGCAACCACCTCCGTCATATCCCTTGTTACGGCGCAGGGCAGCGCAGCCCGCACGGATGTGGAGTTGGCGCGTCTCGGCCGGTTGCGCAAACTGACCCGGCTGCCAGCAAGGGCCCTCAGTTTTGCGGTGAGCGGACCGGACGGGAGATCACTGCACGGCCTCGGCATCGAAGCGATCAAGGCGCTGGTCGGCCGCCTGCGCTGAGCGGCCCGACCCCGCAAGCATGCGAAGTACAAGGAGCTTGTCATGGGAACCGAAGCGGCGAGTTTCATCAACCGGTTGCGCAAGGACAAGGACTTTCGCCACCGCTTTGTCCAATCGCCCAAGCACGTGTTGTCCGAAGAGGGGCTGAACCCCGACGTGCTGGCGCTTCCCGACCGCATCGACGAACGGGATCTGCTGAAGAAACTCGAACACGTGTTTTCGGGGCGAGAGTGGCAAGACGAGTTCGCACGGGCCAAGCCGGAGACGTTGACGGCCGGGGAGTTGTGGGAGCGGTTCGGCGTGATCGGTTGGAAGGGTTCGGCAGCCGCGGGCGGCAAACCCGGGATCGACGTGTCGGTTGCCTCGGCGGTGGTCATCTACGGCGTCTCCGTGGTGACGTCCTCATCTACGCAGGTGGCGGCCGCCGGATCATTGGCCATGACATCGGTCGAGCAGTTGAGGTCACTGCGCGAACTGGCTCGCTTTCCCAAGGAGAAGCTCAGCTTCTCCATCGTCGGGCCGGATGGCGTTGCCATCGAGGGCGTGAACGCCGACATGCTCGCCGCCTTTCTCGCTCGTGTGAAGTGATGGTGCGCCCCAATGCTTGACGTCTACGATGGTGATCCGACGAAGACCGTGCGCTGGTGGTCCGGGCCGTCCGAGCCACCACGCGTCTGCGTCTGGGAAATCACGCTGAAGTGCGATCTCGGATGCCGGCATTGCGGTTCGCGGGCAGGCGCCGAACGCCCTGGCGAGCTGACGCTCGAGGAGGCGCTCGACACCGTGAAGCAGCTTGCGGCGCTTGGCGTTCGCGAGGTCACTTTGATCGGCGGCGAGGCCTATTTGCGGGATGACTGGGTCGACATCGCCAGCGCCGTCACCAAGGCTGGAATGGCCTGCACCATGGTGACCGGCGGATATCGCTTCGATGATTTCCGCATCCAGGAAGCGCTCGCGGCCGGCATCAGGCGGATCGGCGTGTCGATCGACGGCATCGGCGCGACGCACGACCACCTTCGCGGCCGCATCGGCAGCTACGAAGCAGCACTCGACGCAGCAAGACGGATCATGGCCACCGGCCGGATCGGCCTCAGCGTCAACACCCAGATCAACCGGCTTAGCCTGCCGGAATTGCCGGCGCTTGCCGACCTGTTGGTCGAGATCGGCGCGAGCGCCTGGCAAGTGCAGCTGACGGTCGCTCTCGGCCGCGCGGCAGACCGTCCGGACCTGCTGCTGCAGCCCTACGATATGCTCAACGTGATGCCGCTGCTCGCAAGGCTCAAGCGGACGGTGCTGGAGCCGGGCGGCGTCCAGCTCTTCCCTGGCAACAACATCGGCTATTTCGGTCCGCACGAGCCCTATCTGCGCTACGGCGGCGCCGACGGGCATACATGGAGCGGTTGCCTCGCGGGCCAGGCTGCGCTGGGCCTTGAAGCCGATGGCACATTGAAGGGCTGTCCCTCCTTGCCGAGCGCCGACTATGGTGCGGGCTCGGTGCGCACCAGCTCTATCGAGGACATGTGGCGGTCGAGTGAGCGTATACGCGGCCTCGGCGCAAGGACGCGCTCCGATCTGTGGGGGTTCTGCGCCACCTGCGAACACGCCGATCGCTGCAAGGCGGGCTGCACATGGACGGCACATGCGCTGTTCGGGCGTCCCGGGAACAACCCGTTCTGCCACCACCGGGCACTGACGCTCGCGGGCCAGGGCCTGCGCGAACGGATCCGTCTGGTCGAGCGTGCCCCCGGCGTGCCGTTCGACTACGGCCGCTTCGAGATCATCGAGGAGCCGTTGGATGGCGAGGAAGGCGATCAAGGCGGGCTCGAGGAGCTTGCCGCGCTCGCGACGCTCTTGGGCGCGGCCGGCAGCGGTGTCTGGTCGAACGCCGGGCTGCGGGCGGCGACGGCAAAGACGGCGCAGCCCCGTCACCGGGAGGCCGCGCCATGAATGCACCCGGCACAGACGTTCAACGCCCGCTCGAACTGGGAATCATGTTCACGCACCGTTGCCCGATCGCCTGCCGCCATTGCGGCATCCTTTCCGGCCCGGACAATTTCGACAGCATGGCCATGGAATTGGCGGAGCGCTGCATCACCGAGGCAGCCTCACTCGATCCCAGGCCGTCGACGATCGTCTTCACCGGCGGCGAGCCGATGATGTACCCGCACCACCTGGAGCGCCTGCTTGGCGTGGCCAACCAGCTGGGATTTGCGACACGCGTGATCACCAACGGTTTTTGGGGTCGCAATCAAGCCACCGGCCGGCGCCTTCTCTACCGGCTGCAGCTCGCCGGGCTTGATTCCCTCAATTTCAGTGCCGACAAATTTCACCTGGAATTCCTTCCGGCCGAGGTTTTCCGTCGCGCAATCGAGATCGCCTGGGAAGCAGGCTTTCCGGTCATCGTCAACACGGTCCTCAATATGCCGGGCGATCCTGTCGCCCTGTTCTCGCAACTTTACGGCATCCCCACCGAGAAGATCCGCCTCTTCGACGAGGACGAGTTCATCAGGCAGGTGGCTACCGATACCGTGCCGCCCGAATTGACCCAGATGGTGAACCTCTCGTTTGGCAGGCTTGTCGGCCTCGGACGCGCCGCCGAATACCCCGAAGAGCACTACCGCTCGGATCTCGCCACCTACACGTATACGCCTTGCCAAGAAGTGGTGAACCGACCGGTCATCTACCCCGACGGCAGTTTTCAGGCGTGCTGCTGTGCCGGCGGCAAGATCGCGAGCTTCACGGTCGGCAACGTGCGTGAGCGTTCGCTCGCGGATCTGTTTGACGCGATGCAAACGCGGACGCATTTCCGGTTCATAAATCAGTTCGGTCCGCGCGCACTCCATGAGGCGATTGCGGAAATGAGCCCAGATCGCTCCTCCGACCCTGACGGCTACGCCTCGATTTGCGACGTCTGCGTCGCGGCCACGAAAGGCTTGTGCGCGAAGGAAGTCGATGCACGCCTCGATCATTGGCTGCTCAAGCGATTTCTCGAGAAGGATGAAATCTCGGCCGAGAGCGAACCGAAGCGGTCGGAGCTGGCGGAGCGTGACGAGGAAGGCGTGATCGCGGCCGGCTTTTTCGACACCGGCCGGCGACTGCCTGGCGCGCCGGAAGATATGAAAATTTCAACTGGATCGCTTGAAAATGTAATATGAGTAACATATAATAAAAAAATCTTGAAAAATGCTGAAACCTGCGCTGATATTTAGTCGGTGCGGCATTTATATTTGTATACACAACAGATATATCTCGAATCTATTAGTCGGTATTTCTTAGTGCGGGTGTAATTCTGTGGCCAGGACGGATTTTCGGAGCATCGGTGGTTATATCGATGCGGCAGGAGCGGCGTCCCATGAGTATGCTTTCTCCAGTTGACCAAGCGACGTCGTCGACCGTCGCGTGCTGTCTTGAGCTGGAAATACGCGACGAAGACGGACGGCTTCCGCAAGGAAACATGTTCCCGGTACTGACCCATCTCGACAGCGGACGCACATGGCGCATCCTTCGCTACGCCCGCGCCTTCGACGGTTTGCTGTTCAGGGCTTTGCCGCCCGGCAAGTTCAGACTGCATGTTGCGAGCCCGCGGCACGAAACGGTGGAGATGGAGATCATGCTTGCCGCGGGTGGGCGCGAGCGGATCAATCTGCAACTGAAAAGAAAGCCGGGGCGCCAACCGCTGATCATCGATGTCGGGGCCGACGAGGATACGCTAATCCCTGCCCGCCATTCGGTCTCTCGGCTCGTATCCTGTCTCCTTAGCGATCGCGCCGTCCTCAATGCGGTCGAGGCGCCGCTTGATGCGTTGGATGCGATCGAAAAAAGCGAGCGGCACCATGTCCGGCGGCTGCTTTGCATAGGATTTCCCACCCCGCGCCGGCCGCTTGCTCAGCGGCTGTTCTGGAGCATTGTCGACCGGCGCTGCCGTCTCGAGGCATTGCTCGCCACGGTGTTCGCCAATGAGGCGGTCGCCGAAATGCTGAATTGTGAGCCAGCTCAGGTGGCGGATGAAGCGCGGACGGCAGTCGACGGACTGGACCGCCTGGATATCGCCGACGCGTTGATGATGCTGGCGCTCTACAGCGCGCCATGGAAGGCGGTGATGTCCGAGGTTTGCCGCACCCAGGCCGGAATTCGCGACGTGCTGATTCCGGCCGGCCTTGCCCACATGCTGCAGCCCGATGCAAACCCGGCAATTCCGACACGGCCGAGCGCGCGCGGGCGCTGGGCCGGCGAGTCGTCCGACCAGACCGTGCTCGAGGCAGGTCCGCTGATAGCGCGCATCGCCCTGGTGATAGCTGGCGCGTCCGAGGCACAGCCGGCCTATTTCGCAATGTTCGACCCGGTCATCAGACAAATGCGGGAGGGCAACGCATGAACGCCGGCAGGAAACCAACCACGCTGACCTTGCTGACGTCCTACCAATGCACGGCCGCCTGCGAGAACTGCTGCTTCGCGTCGCATCCCGGGATCGCGGAGAAACTGCCGTTGTGGCGCATGCTCGATGCCATTGAGCAGGCGGCGGAGATGCCGTCGATGAAGCTTGTGGTCTTCTCCGGCGGGGAATGCTTCATGCTGGAAGATGAGCTTGTCGTGGCGGTTGCGCGCTGCACCGAGCGAGGGCTCGCCAGCCGGTGTGTCACCAACGGCTACTGGGCGAAGTCGGTGCAAGCCGCGCACGCACGCCTCGAGCCGCTCTACAGGGCTGGCCTGCGTGAAATCAACTTGAGCACCGGCGACCACCATCAGCAGTTCGTACCGGTCGAGCGCATCGCCTATGGCGCAGCCGCAGCGATCAGGCTCGGCATGAATGCCGTTGTCGTGGTGGAACGCGAAATGGACCGGACTTTTCATGCCCAGGGACTGCTCTCTCATCCGGAGATGGCAGCGATCCGCGACCATCCCAACCTCATTGTGTTCGACAGTCCCTGGATGGCGATGGAGGATCGCGATTCCGTGCGGCATGGCCCCGCCAGCCTGACCAACCACCTGAACATTCACCGCCGCGCGCCCTGTGAAAGCGTGCTGGACACGATGGTGGTCAATCCGCGCGGCGAGGTCGGCGCCTGCTGCGGTTTGACGCGCGAACAGATTCCCGAAATGCAGATCGGATCGCTTCAAGACGCAACGCTCGTGGAACTCGCGGAAGCCGCCGGCAATGATTTCCTGAAGATATGGCTCGCGGTAGAGGGGCCGGAGCACATACTCGCCTGGGCTTCCACGATCGATCCACGCATCGACTGGGAGAACCGTTTCAATCATCACTGTGACGCATGCCGCGCGCTCTATGACGATGCATTGGTGCGCGACGTGCTTGCCCACCATTGGCGCGAGCGGCGCGACGACGTCCTTTACCGTTATCGGCTGGCTCATCAAAAACCCGAGGCAGAATGGCCGGACCAGTCCACCCGGCATACGCCAATCGCCTCATCCCGGCAGGAGGCCATAGACCATGCATGATAGCGATCTCATCAGAAAACTCGTCAGCGATAACCCTCCGGAAAAAGTCAGGAACCTGTCAGAAAGACTTGCGTCCGACCCGAGCCTGCTTGAGAAATTCGTCGACAAACCGTCAGCGGTGCTGAAGGATCACGGCCTTGCGGTGAGTGGCGATATCAAGCTCGGCGACCGTGAAAAGGCGATGATCCGGATGTTCTCCGATCCTCGCGTCATCGAATTGTACAACAGCGGCAAGATCGACGACCTGCGCGCCCACATCACGGACAAGTACAGGGAAATCGTGATCACCAATCCCGGCGACACCCACGCAGTGGCGGTCGCGGACTTCGACGTGGCTATCGAGGTCGAGGTCGTCGCCGTTGCGGTGGCCGTCGCGGCGATCGTTGTGGCGGGCGCAGCCGACAGGTTTTCCAAGCTGGCAACGATCGAGGCCGAGGCGGGAATTCTCAGCGCCAAGGTGGCGGCGCTCGAGGCTCGGGTCAATCTTGTCGACAAGCTCGATGCGAAGGTCACCCGTCTCGAGCAGCGCATTCGCTGACGCGGCATCACCGGGTGAACGCCCATAGCGTTCACCCCCGTGTCTTCGTCCGTGTGGACACCGGAGGGCTGGTATGCGGCAAAGGGAACTGTTGCGGGAATTTGTGACGGCACCTCCACCGGTCGGGCTGGCCCGGCTGCGCGACGACATCGCTGCCGATCGCAGAGTGCTCGACAGTTTCTGCGATCATCCCGGAACATTGTTGCGGACCTATGGCGTGGACGCCGACCAGACGATTGCGCTTGGCGACCGCGAGAAGGCGATCATCCGGCTGTTCTTCGACCCTCAGGTGGTCGAGCTGCATAGCCGCGGGGAACTCGACCGGCTGCGCGAGTACATCCTTGCGCATCATCCTGAAGTCGGCATCGCCAACCCGACCGATCTCGCCGGGGCGTTTGCCTATGTCGACGTCGACGTGGCGATCATTGCCGAAGCCGTGGCAGTGGCGGTTGCGGTGACGGCGATCGCCGTCACCGGTTCCTTCAAGTCTGGAAGCACGGTTGGCAAGGCGATCGAGCCTCTCGCCGCGCGCATTTCGGTTCTGGAGAGCCGGTTGGCGAGCCTGTCGCGGCTGGAAGTCCGCCTCGCCGAACTGGATCGGCGAACACAGCAAGCCTCGGAGGCCGCCAATGCGAAAGGCCGCTAATTCGAAAGTGCTGCTGTGCGTGATGCCGTTCCTGCCGATCGAAAGGCCGGCGCTGGGCGTAAGCCTGTTTGCCGCGCGTCTGCGACAGCAAGGCATTGCATGCGACGTATTCTACGCCAATCACCGCTTTGCCGACCGCATCGGCTTTCCGCTCTATCAGCGGATCGCGCAAAGCGCTCCGACGCACGACCTGCCGGGGGAATGGGTGTTCAGCCGCGCACTTTGGAGACACGACGCGCTACCCGACGAGGCCTTCGATAGATATGCCAGGACCACGCCGGGCGATTACTACCCCAACGCCTTCCTGGGCCAGATCCGCTATGCACGGGAGCAGGCTCCCCAGTACATCGACGCTCTGGCGGAAACGATCGACCTTCAAGACGTCGACATTGTCGGTTTCTCGAGCACCTTTCAGCAGAACCTCGCGAGCCTTGCCATGGCCAAGGCGCTCAAGGCGCGCGCGCCAAACCTGCATGTCGTGTTCGGCGGCGCCAATTGCGAGGGTGAGATGGGGCTTGAACTGCATCGCAGCTTCAGCTTCATCGATGCGGTCTGCCGCGGCGAGTCCGATACGAGTTTTCCGCAGTTGATCGAGGCCGTTCGCAAAGGTTCGGACATGTCAACCATTGGCGGCCTCGTCTATCGTGGCGCGGGAGGCGAAACCGTCGAGAGCCTCGTGCCACAAGCTGCGGTCCGCTACATGGACAGCCTCCCCTTCCCCGATCACAGCGATTTCCTCGCCGCGTTCGAGCGGTCCACGGCGCCGCAATTCATCGAACCGGAGCTAACCATCGAAACCTCGCGCGGATGCTGGTGGGGCGAAAAGCACCACTGCACCTTTTGCGGCCTCAACGGCCTCGGTATCGGCTACCGAGCAAAGTCGGCGGACCGCGCGCTGGCCGAGTTCCGCCATCTGCGGGACAGCACGGGGATTCATACCTTTTTCGCAACCGACAACATTGTCGACATGCGCTACTTCGCGACGGTGTTTCCGTCCCTGGTGGAGGACGGCACCAAGCTGCAGCTGTTCTACGAGACCAAGGCAAACCTCAAGAAGGACCAGATCGGGGTTCTCAGACGCCTGGGAACGACCTGGATGCAGCCCGGAATCGAGCACCTGAACACGCATGTGCTCAAGCTCATGGACAAGGGCATTCGCGGCATCCAGAATGTGCAGACCTTGAAATGGGTCCGCCAGCACAAGATGCTGGTCACCTGGAACGTTCTCTGCGGCTTTCCTGGGGAACGGCCGGAGGACTATGAGGAAG
>NZ_JBFULQ010000204.1:0-9346 GCF_054049815.1 Mesorhizobium sp. P5_C1
GCTTTATGGAGGCTCGCGCAATGGCGCATCCCTTTGATGTCTGGGCCTTGAACCCTTTCGATTGGAGGCATTTCGGTGTCTTTCTTCCGCAGACCACGTCTTGTCGTGGCCATTTTTTTGCCGGATGGCGTTGCCCTGCCTGACTTGTGCAGGCCGCCTGTTGCCGCGCCCATATTTCAGTGAATTCCTGAGGAGATGACAGTCATGAGAGCGATGATATCGGCACGGTATGGCAGCAGGCTCGCCGCGATCGGCGCCACCGCCCTGCTGACGGCGGCTGTGTTCGTGCTGCCGGCCAAGGCGGCAACCGATGCGAAGGCGGTCATCAAGACCTATGCCGATATCGGGCTCGCCAAATACGAGGATTCGCTGACCACGGCGCAGGCGCTCGACAAGGCGGTCGACGCCCTGCTTGCCAAACCATCGGTGGAAACCCTCAACGCCGCCCGTGACGCCTGGAAGGCAGCGCGCGTTCCCTACCAGCAGACAGAAGTCTACCGGTTCGGCAACAAGATCGTCGATGATTGGGAAGGCGAGGTGAATTCCTGGCCGCTCGACGAAGGGCTGATCGACTATGTCGCCAAGAGCTATGGCACGGAATCGGACGCAAATTCGCTCTATACCGCCAATGTGATCGCCAACAAGGAGATCGAGATCAACGGCAAGAAGGTCGATGCCACGAACCTGACGCCGGAATTCCTCTCCGGCACGCTGCAGCAGGCCGGCGGCATCGAGGCCAATGTCGCCACCGGCTATCACGCCATCGAGTTCCTGCTCTGGGGCCAGGACCTGCACGGCACCGGCCCGGGGGCCGGCGAGCGCCCGTACACCGACTATGACCTCAAAAACTGCACCGGCGGCAATTGCGACCGCCGCGCGCAATATCTGAAGTCGGCGAGCGACCTTCTGGTCTCCGACCTGCAGAATATGGTCAACGACTGGAAGGAAGACGGTGCCGCCCGCAAGAACCTCGTCGACGGCGAGCCGAACACCGCCATCTCGATCATCTTCACCGGCATGGGCTCGCTGTCCTACGGTGAACTGGCCGGCGAACGCATGAAGCTCGGCCTGCTGCTGCATGATCCCGAGGAGGAGCATGACTGTTTTTCCGACAACACCTACAACTCCCATCTCTACGACGCCATCGGCATTCGCGCCGCCTACCACGCCAGCTATACCAGGCTCGACGGAACCGTCGTTTCGGGACCTTCGGTGGCCGATATGGTGAAGGCGGCCGATCCGGCGATCGACAAGGAGCTGTCGGGCAAGCTCGATGTCACCGTTGCCAAGATGGAGGCGATCAAGGCGCGGGCACTGGCCGGCGAGGCCTACGACCAGCAGATCGCCGAGGGAAACACCGAAGGCAACGCCACCGTGCAGGCGGCGATCGACGCGCTGATCGACCAGACCAAGTCGATCGAACGCGCCGTCGGCACCCTGAAGCTCAATGCCATCGCCTTCGAGGGTTCCGACAGTCTCGACGCGCCGGACAAGGTGTTCAAGTAACCGCCGACAGGCCATGGCCTGATCCGAAGCCTGACACCCGGCTTCGAAATAGGCCATGGTAAGAAATCAAGCCACACGGCGCGGGAGGCGCCGTCAGCCATCTGAGCCGCCAAATGCTGATATGCCATTGCAACATCATCACCGAGAGGGAAATCGAGCAGACGATCATCGGGCTGCTGGATCAGGATCCCTGGCAATTGATCGTGCCGGCGAAGGTCTATCACACCATGCAGAAGCGCGGCCGCTGTTGCGGCTGCTTCCCAAATGTGGTCGAAACGATCATTCGGGTCACCGAAAATTACCACGCCCGCTCGGAGGCGAGCGGCGTCGACATCGTTTCACACCTGGACCGCGTCAGAGGCCTGCGCGTCCAATATGGGAGCAGGATCCATGAAAGGCGAACCGCAGATCATCGAGCGGCTTAACGAGGCTCTTTTTCTGGAGCTGGGAGCCGTCAACCAGTATTGGGTACATTTCCGTCTGCTGGAGGACTGGGGATACGCCAAACTGGCAAAGAAGGAGCGGGCGGAATCGATCGAGGAGATGCACCATGCCGACCGGCTCGTGGCCCGCATCATCTTCCTCGAAGGCCATCCGAACCTGCAGTCCGTGGCGCCGTTGCGCATCGGGCAGAACGTCAAGGAAGTGCTCGAATCCGACCTTGCCGGCGAATATGACGCGCGTACCGCCTACAAGCGCTCGCGTGAGATCTGCGAGGAAGCGGGCGATTACGTGTCGATGAAGCTGTTTGAGGAATTGCTGTYCGACGAGGAAGGTCACATCGACTTCCTCGAGACGCAGCTCGACCTGCTTGCTTCGATCGGCGAGGAAAAATACGGCCAGCTCAACGCCGCATCGGCGGACGAGGCGGACTAAGGACATGCGGGAATGCGGCGCCTGCTAGAATTCGTGCGCCGCTTGCGGCGGGCCAATGGCTCGCCGCCTCGTCACAAAACGCCAGCCGGATCGGCGCGTGGGCGCTGTGTCGTCCTCGTGGTGGCGCTCACCTCTTCAGCGATTGCCGGCGACCTTCAGCCCGCCGGCCTCGGCACCACGCGCACCGACCTCAATCCGAAGGATCAGGCGCGCGTCACAGCCACCACCAGGCCGACGTCGGATTTTTCCAAGCCCGAGCAGTTCGAACGGATGCAAGGTGGCGCCGGCACGTCCAGGAAGGACGTCAGCCGCGATTCCTTCTCCCAATCCTCAGCCAACATCACCTTCGAGGAAGAGGGCACATTCAAGCTCGGCAACGCCCTGTTCCGCAAGAACTGGGTGTCGTCGCCATCCTCGACGCAGGCTTCGGACGGGCTCGGTCCGCTGTTCAATGAACGCGCCTGCCAGAATTGCCATCTGAAGGATGGCCGCGGCCGTCCGCCGCAAGGCGACGTCGGCACCACCTCGATGTTCCTGCGGCTGGCCCGCGAGGCGAGCAGCGCGGAAGAGAAGGCAGCGCTTGCCGATCACCGGCTGCCTAACCTTCCCGACCCTGTCTACGGCTCGCAATTACAGGAGCTGGCCGTGCCAGGCCTGCGCGGCGAAGGCAGGATGCATGTCGACTATCAGGAACGGCCGGTGACGCTGGCGGACGGCACGGTGATTTCGCTGCGCAAACCCAGCTATTCGGTCATCGATTCCGGCTATGGGCCGCTTGATCCGCGCACCACGCTATCGCCGCGCCTGACGCCGCCGATGATCGGCCTTGGCCTGATCGAGGAGATCGCACCGGCGGATATCCTTGCCAATGCCGACCCGGACGACCGGAACGGTGACGGCATTTCCGGCAGGCCCAACATCGTGCGCGACGGCCAGAGCGGGGAGCTGACGCTTGGCCGTTTCGGCTGGAAGGCGCAGACCGCCTCGATCCGCCAGCAGGCGGCGGATGCCTTTGCCGGCGACATCGGCATCTCGACGCCTGAAGAGCCGAAACATTGGGGCGACTGCACCACCGCACAGGAAAAATGCCTGACCATGCCGAATGGCGTGCAGCAGCGCCTCGGCCCGGTCGAGGCACCGGCGCCGGTGATGGATCTCGTCACCTTCTATTCGCAGAACCTGGCGGTGCCGGCACGCCGCGACCTCGACACACCGCAGGTGCTCGCCGGCAAGAAAATCTTCTACGAGACAKGCTGCATTGCCTGCCACACGCCGAAATTCGTCACCCGACGCGGCACGCCCAACCAGGCGCAGGCCTTCCAGTTGATCTGGCCTTATTCCGACTTCCTGCTGCACGACATGGGGCCGGATCTGGCCGACGGCCAGGCCGTGGGCGAAGCGACAGGCAAAGAGTGGCGCACCCCGCCACTGTGGGGCATTGGTCTCACCGAAACGGTCAACGGCAATTCCTTCTTCCTGCATGACGGGCGCGCGCGCAGCCTGACCGAGGCGATCCTGTGGCATGGCGGCGAGGCGCAGAAGACGCGCGATCGCTTTGCCGCCGCCAACGCTGCCGACCGCGATGCACTGCTCAAATTCCTGGAGTCACTGTGATGCTCAAGCGCTCTGTACTGGTTCTCGTTTTGCCGCTGGCTCTGGTGGGCGTCGCCCCGGCGTCGGCGGCTGTGAAAGCCTCCGAAATCATCCAGCGGGCGGTCGACGGCTTTGTCCGCCCGGCCTATGCCGGCCTGCACGACCACGCCGGCCATTTAACCAAGGCAATGCACACGCTCTGCACCGCGCCCTCTCAAGAAGACCTCGATGCGGCTCGGGCCCAGTTTTCGGCGACGGTCGATGCCTGGTCGTCAGCCGAGATCATCGGGTTCGGGCCGATCAAGGAGAACAACCGGCTGGAGCGCATGCTGTTCTGGCCGGACCGCAAGAGCATCGGCCTGAAGCAGGTGCAGGCGGCGCTGTCCGACAAGGACCCGACAGCAACCGATCCGGCACAGCTGGCCGGCAAGAGCGTCGCAATGCAGGGCTTGGGCGCGCTGGAATTCGTCCTCTACGGCGATGGCGCCGAGGCGTTGACGGGCAAGGCCGATCCCTATCGCTGCGCTTATGGCGCGGCGGTTGCCGGCAACATCGAAACCATGGCCGGCGAGGTTAGCGCCGCCTGGAACAAGCCGGACGGCTTTGCCGCCCTTTGGGCCAATCCGGGGCCGCAGAACGCGCTTTATCGCGACGGCAACGAAGCGGTGACCGAACTGGTCGGTGTTTTCATCAATGAACTGGAAATGGTGCGCGATGTGCGCCTGAAGGGCTTTTTCGGCGGCAAGCCGGATGCGGACAAGCCCAGGCAGGCAATCTACTGGCGGTCGCGGAGCACCACCAATTCGCTGGCAGCCAATCTGTCGGGAATAGACGATCTGTTCCAGGCCTCGAAGCTCGGCGACGCACTGCCGCCCGACGCGCGCTGGATGGCGGAATCGATCCACATCCAGCTGGTCAATGGTGTCGCCACTGCCAAGGCGGTCAGCGGTCCGATCGACAAGGCACTTGCCGATCCGGCGTTGCGCGAAAAGCTCGATCATTTCGCGCTGATCACCTCCAGCCTGTCGACCCTGATCGGCACCAGGCTGACCGCCGAATTCGGCCTGACCGCCGGCTTCTCGTCGCTCGACGGAGACTGAGCATGCGTACGCCGCTGATCGACCGCCGCGATTTCCTCCGGGCCGCAGGCATTGGTTTTGCCGCCGCGATGGCGCCGTCGGCTTGGGCAACGACACTGGCGGCCGACACCGTCTTCGCTACCGCCTTTGTCAAGCGCGACGGCAGTTACGGCGCGGCCGTCCTGTCCGAGGCCGGCAAGCTCCTGCATGCGATCGACCTGCCCGATCGCGGCCACGACGTCACTTTCGATCCGGTCTCGAAGCGCTCCGTGGTCTTCGCTCGCCAGCCGGGCACTTTCGCCGTGGTCTTCGATCATTCGGGCCGCGAGAAGCCGCTGACCATCACTAGCATCACCGGCCGGCATTTCTTCGGCCATGGCGTGTTCTCGCCCGACGGCGCTTTGCTCTATGCAACCGAGAATGATTTCGACAATGCCGCCGGTGTAGTCGGCATCTACGATGCGCGGGCGAAATTCAGCCGCATCGGCGAATTCCCGACCTATGGCATGGGTCCGCACGAGCTTCTGCTCCTGGGCGACGGCAAGACGATTGCTGTTGCCAATGGCGGCATCGAGACCCATCCGGACTATGGCCGCACCGAGCTCAACATCGCCACCATGAAGCCGTCCTATGTGCTGATCGACCGCGTCACCGGAGACCTCATCGAGAAGCACGAACTGCCGGCGGCACTGCACCAGCTGTCGATCCGCCATATGGACACCGACCGGTCCGGCACCGTCTGGTTCGGCTGCCAGTACCGGGGGCCGGGCACCAATCGGCCGCTTCTGGTCGGCCGCGCCGTGCGTGGCAAGGAGTTGCAACTGCTCGACATGCCGCAGGACGTCCTGTCCGGTTTCCGCAACTATATCGGCTCGGTCGCCGCCAATCCGCTTGCCGGCACCGTTGCCGTCTCTTCGCCGGAGGGCAATTCGCTTGTGGTGATCGACGCGGCGAGCGGCAGGATCGTCTCGAACAACGCGCTGGTCGAGGTCTGCGGCGTGGCGCCCGACGGAACCAGCTTCATGGCGACTACAGGCGCCGGCGAAATCATCGAGGGCAGCGGTGCGACACGCTCCGAACCGGACTATGTCTGGGACAATCATATGCTGCGCATCGAACAGGCTGCGTAGCTACTTTTCTGCCGGGCCGAAACGAAGCCGCTTAACAAATTATGCACTATCCCCTTGCGGTGGCGGGCCGTGGCGGGCACAGGGAATTGTTTCTCGAACCGGTCGTTTCATGAAATTGCTTGCCATCGACTGTGCCGCCAACCTCTGCGCCGCTTGCGTCTATGACACCGAGGCGAAGCAGGAGCTTGGCCGCTCGGTGCTCGATCTCGGCAAGGGCCATGCCGAGCACCTGATGGCCGCCATCGCTGAAGCGCTGAAGGCAGGCGCAACCGACTATGCCGGTCTCGACGCCATCGCCGTCTCTGTCGGTCCCGGCTCCTTCACCGGCCTGCGCGTCGGCGTGTCGACCGCACGCGGCCTGGCGCTGGCGCTGAAGGTTCCGGCGATTGGGGTGACGACGCTGGAGGCGCTGGCCGCCGAGGCAGCCGGGACATTTCCTGGCCGCGCCGTGCTGGCGGCGCTCGACGCCGGCCGCGAGGAACTCCATGCCGCCCTTTTCGATCAAATGTCAGTTTTGACTTACGGTCCGGCTGTGACCACACTGGCGAGTGCCGTGGCCATGGCGACGGAAAGCGCTTCGGTGCTCGCCGGCACCGCGGCTGTGCAAATCGCTGCCTCAGCAGGGCGCGCCTTCGATGTCGGCCCCGAGACGGCCACCGCCGACATTCTCACATACGCTCGCCTGGCGGCCGGCAAGGGCGCGGGCGAAAGGCCGAAACCGCTCTATTTGCGTGGTGCGGACGCCAAGCCGCAGGCCGGGTTCATACTATCAAGGCAACAAAACTAATGCGCATACCTTTTCTCCAACCACGCCGCCGGGACTATGCGCTCGAGCCGCTGAGGATCACCGACAGCCCGGCGGTCTCGCTGCTGCATCGCGAGGATTTTGTCCGCCCCTGGACCGACGGCGAATTCGCCGCCTTGCTCGAACAGGATACCGTGTTCGGCTATGCCGCGCGCGAGACCGGGCAGGGCGCCAAGCCGCCGGTCGGCTTCGTGCTGGCCAGGCTGGCGGCCGGTGAGGGCGAGATCCTGACCGTCGCGGTGGCGCGCTCGCACCGCCGGCAGGGACTGGGCTGGCAGTTGATGGATGCGGTGCTGCGCGAACTGCACGCTCAGCGCGCCGAAGCGCTGTTCCTCGAGGTCGACGAGACCAACGTCGCTGCGATCGCTCTCTACCGGCGACTGGGCTTCCGCGAAGTCGGCAAACGCCCCAATTACTACAGGTCGTCCGAGCATGGACCGACCGGGGCGCTTGTCATGCGCCGCGATCTTCGCTAGCCAGAGGCGCCAAATCCAAGGGTTAGCGCTTCCAAAAAAGGACGCGCGGCGCTGTAACGGCAGGGCCGGGACTGTATGATCGCAAAAATCAGGATTTTCCTGTCGCTGGGCCTCGTCACCGCCGGTTCGCTGGTCCTGGTGCCGTTGCAGATCCTGTCGATGAAGACCGGCTGGTGGCCGGAAACCTTCATCCTGAAAATCTGGCACAGGCTGATCGTCCGGGCGCTGGGCATGCGCATCCATGTCAAGGGCGCGCTGTCCGACAAACGTCCACTGCTGGTCGCGTCCAACCACATCTCGTGGACCGACATCATGGTGCTCGGCTCCATGGTCGATGTGAAGTTCATCGCCAGAGCCGATATGGAAGGCTGGCCGCTGATCGGCATGCTGTCGAAGCTGCAGCGCACCGTTTTCATCGAGCGCGAGCGCAAGCGTTCGTCCGGCGACCAGGCAAGCGAGATCGCCAGCCGCATGGCCAAGGGCGACGCCATGGTGCTGTTCGCCGAGGGATCGACCGGCGACGGCAACATCGTCCTGCCCTTCAAGAGCACGCTGTTCGGCGCCGCCTCGATGGCGATTTCAGAAGGCGCGGCCGAACAGGTCTTCATCCAGCCGGTGGCGATCGCCTACACGCGCCTGCACGGCGTGCCGCTCGGCCGTCGGCACCGGCCGCTTGCCGCCTGGATCGGCGATGAAGACCTGATGCCGCATCTCAAGGTGTTGCTGAAGGAGGGGGCACTCGACGTCGAGGTGCATTTCGGCGAACCGATCGCCTTTTCCAAGGGCTCGAACCGCAAGGAAACGTCGAAGCTGATGGAAAGCCAGGTGCGCGCGATGATGCAGGCGGCACTCGCCGATCCGCGCCCGAGCCGATAGACTGGTGATGGGTGCGCCAGTCTGTGCGTGACGGCCGTGGCGGAGAATCGTCTGTTTTTTGTCATCGAAAGGCGTTAGAAGCCGCCGGATGGACTTGAACACGATAGAGCGTGACGACATTGACGCCGCGGCCGAAGCGATGGCCGTGCCGGCGGCAGCCACCAGGAAGGTCTTCATCAAGACCTATGGCTGCCAGATGAACGTCTATGATTCACAGCGCATGGCCGATGCGCTGGCCGCCGACGGCTATGCCGCCACCGATGCCATCGGCGAGGCCGATCTGGTGCTGCTCAACACCTGCCATATCAGGGAGAAGGCGGCCGAAAAGGTCTATTCCGAGCTCGGCCGTATCCGCGATATGAAGGCAGAACGCGCCGTGGCAGGCCGCGAGATGCTGGTCGGCGTCGCCGGCTGCGTGGCGCAGGCCGAAGGGGCCGAGATCATCCGCCGTTCGCCGGCCGTCGATCTGGTCATCGGCCCGCAGACCTATCACCGGCTGCCCGACGTGTTGGCGCGGGTGCGCGGCGGCGAAAAGATCGTCGAGACCGACTACGCCATCGAGGACAAGTTCGAGTATCTGCCGCAGCCCAAACGCGCCGAGGTCATCAAGCGCGGCGTCACCGCGTTCCTCACCGTCCAGGAAGGCTGCGACAAGTTCTGCACCTTCTGCGTCGTGCCCTACACCAGGGGCTCCGAAGTGTCGCGGCCGGTGGCGCAGATCGTTGCCGAGGCGCACCGTCTGGCCGAAGCCGGCGTGCGCGAGGTGACGCTGCTTGGCCAGAACGTCAATGCCTGGCATGGCCAGGGCGAAAACGGCGAGGAATGGGGCCTTGGCCGCCTGCTGCTCAGGCTGGCCGAAATCCCAGGGCTGGCGCGGCTGCGCTACACCACCAGCCACCCGCGCGACATGGACGATGAACTGATATCAGCCCATCGTGATCTGCCGGCGTTGATGCCCTATCTGCACCTGCCGGTACAATCCGGGTCCAACCGCATCCTCAAGGC
>NZ_JBFULQ010000205.1:0-9304 GCF_054049815.1 Mesorhizobium sp. P5_C1
GAACGGCAGAGCGGCCGGTCACGACAAGGAGGGTCGAATGCTGAAGGAATTCCAGGAATTCATTTCCAAGGGCAATGTGATGGACYTTGCGGTCGGCGTCATCATCGGCGCGGCCTTTGGCAAGATCGTCACTTCGCTGGTCGACGACGTCATCATGCCGATCGTCGGCGCGATCTTCGGCGGACTGGACTTCAACAACTATTTCTTTGGACTGTCCTCGGCAGTCAACGCCACCGCGCTGGCGGACGCCAAAAAGCAAGGCGCTGTTTTCGCCTATGGCAGCTTCATCACCGCGGTGCTGAATTTCCTCATCCTTGCCTTCATCATCTTCCTCATGGTCAAGGCGGTGAACAACATGCGCAAGCGGCTTGAGGCCGAGAAGCCTGCGGCACCTGCCGCGCCGCCGCCCGCCGACGTTGCGCTGCTGACCGAAATTCGCGATCTGCTCGCCAAGCGCTAACCTCTCTGGCGGCTTTGCTGGACCAAAACCCCGGTCGTTCGCGGCCGGGGTTTTCTGCTTTCGCATCTGGTAAGGAGCGCTGATTGACGCCCGAGATTGGAACGGACCCGCCATGACCTTGATCGACAGCTTGCGCGCGGAAGCCCGTGCGGCGCCCGAAAGCGGTATTGTCGCCGTCGTCAATTACGGCCGCCTGCGCGAGGGCATGATCCCGCTCTGGGCCGGTGAGGGCGACCTGCCGACGCCGGCCTTCATCACCGATGCAGCTTCGAAGGCTCTGGCCGGCGGCGAGACGTTCTACACTTGGCAAAGGGGCATCCCCGATCTGAGGCAGGCGCTTGCCCGCTACTATGCCAGGCATTTCGGCAAGACGTTCCCCGAGGAACAGTTCATCGTCACCGGGTCTGGCATGCATGCCATCCAGCTGGCGCTCGATGCGCTCGCCGGCGCCGGCGACGAGGTTGTCTATCTGTCGCCGGCCTGGCCTAATTTCGACGCTGCCGCGGCGATATCGGGAGCCGTTCCGGTGGCGGTCACGCTCGATCACTCCGGCAATGGCTGGTCCTGCGACGTCGAGAAGATCGCGGCGGCGATCACGCCGCGCACCAAGGCGCTGTTCATCAACACGCCGTCGAACCCGACCGGCTGGACCGCTGACCACGAGACCTTGCAGGCGATCCTCGATCTCGCCCGCGCCAAAAACCTCTGGATCATCGCCGACGAGATCTATGCGCTGTTCCACTACGGCCATGGCCGTGCGCCCTCCTTCCTCGACATCGCGACGGCTGAGGATCGCATCCTGTTCGTCAACAGCTTTTCCAAGAACTGGGCGATGACCGGCTGGCGCGTTGGCTGGATCAAGACCCATCCTGCCTTGCAGCAGGTGTTCGAGAACCTGATCCAGTATTCCAACTCGGGCGTCGCCCAGTTCATGCAGCGCGGCGCGGTCGCCGCCCTTGATGAGGGGGATGGTTTCATTGCCGAACAGGTCGAGCGGGCGAGGAAGGCGCGCGACCTGGTCTGCGGCATTCTCGGTGCCACCGGCCGCRCCCGGTTCACCGTGCCGCAAGGGGCGTTCTATCTGTTCTTCACGGTCGACGGCATCACCGATTCACGCACCGCCGCTTTCGACATCGTCGACAGGGCCAATGTCGGCCTGGCGCCCGGCACGGCCTTCGGCCCCGGTGGCGAAGCCTTCCTCAGACTGTGCTTCCACCGCCGCCTCGACCAGGTCGAGGAAGCGGCGCACCGGCTGGCGAAGTGGATGAAGACTGTTTGAGCCGCCGTCGGACCGAGGTTCAAACGGGGTTCAGCCGCCTGACTTGGGCACCAGCAGTGGAATGATCCGGTCGCTCTTGGCGACGGAGGGGCGACCAGCGGAGCCATAGGGTATGCCCAGCGCATCCCAGGTCTCGATCAGCGCGTCCTGCAGTTCGGCGATCAGCGCGTCGGAATGGAACGGTGTCGGCGTGATACGCAGCCGCTCCGTGCCGCGCGGCACGGTCGGATAGTTGATCGGCTGGATGTAGATGCCGTGCACGCCAAGCAGGCGGTCGCTGGCCATCTTGCAGAGTTCCGGGTCGCCGACCAGCAGCGGCACGATATGCGTCGGCGACTCCATCACCGGCAGGCCGGCGGCCGAGAGGATCTGCTTGGTTCGCGTCGCCTGCCGCTGCTGCGCGTCGCGCTCGGCCTGCGAGCGCTTGAGATGGCGGATCGAGGTGGTCGCGGCGGCGGCGATCGCCGGCGGCAGGGCCGTGGTGAAGATGAAGCCCGGCGCATAGGAGCGCACGGCGTCGATGACGGCACTGGTGCCGGTGATATAGCCACCCAGCGTGCCGAACGCCTTGGCCAGCGTGCCTTCGATGATGTCGATGCGGTCGGCCAGGCCTTCGCGCTCGGTGATGCCGCCGCCGCGAGATCCGTACATGCCGACGGCATGGACCTCGTCGATATAGGTCATGGCGTTGTGGCGCTCGGCGAGTTCGACGATCTGCTTGATCGGCGCGATGTCGCCATCCATCGAATAGACGCTTTCGAAGACGATCAGCTTGGCGCGTTCGCGGCCCGCCGCCTGCAGCAGGCTTTCCAGGTGCGCGACGTCATTGTGACGGAAGATCTTCTTTTCCGCACCCGATCGCCGCACGCCTTCGATCATCGAAGCGTGGTTCAGCTCGTCCGAAATGATCAGGCAATTGGGCAAAAGCCGTGCGATGGTCGAGATCGACGCTTCATTGGAGACGAAGCCGGAGGTGAAGACGAGTGCGGCTTCCTTGTCGTGCAGGTCGGCAAGCTCCAGTTCCAGCTCGACCAGCGGGTTGCTGGTGCCGGAAATGTTGCGGGTGCCGCCGGCGCCGGAGCCCATCTTGCCCGCCGCATTCTGGAACGCGGCGATGACATCGGGATGCTGGCCCATGCCGAGATAGTCGTTGGAGCACCAGACGGTGATTTCCTCGGCGCGCCCATTGGAACGCCAGATGGCGCGCGGAAACTTGCCTGCAATGCGCTCGAGGTCGGCGAAGACGCGGTAGCGACGCTCGGCATGGAGCTGGTCGATCGCTTCCTCGAAGAACCGCTGATAGTTCATGTCGACTTCCCAATTTTGCGCGGGATCATAATCATTGGCCCATTGGTCGTCCACCGGGCCTTTTTGGTCAAAATGCCACGCCCCGGACCTGTTCCTAACGACCACGGATCGTGGCCTATTCCCTTGATGTGGATCAATTTTGTTTCAGCATGATGCCACATGCCGATGATGCCGGTTACCAAGGGTTGTAATGGCCATGCGGCAGGCTTTCCAGTAAGGCGGTGGTTGAGACAGTTTCCGATAAATCTTGAGATGCGAGGACTGGGATGACGGTTTTGGTAACAGGCGGTGCCGGCTATATCGGCAGTCATATGGTCTGGGAGTTGCTGGATGCCGGCGAGAGCGTGGTCGTTCTCGACCGCCTCTCCACCGGCTTCGAATGGGCAGTGGCGCCGGAGGCGAAGCTGGTGGTCGGCGATGTCGCCGACAGGGAACTGGTTGGCTCGATCATCAGGGACAACAAGGTCGACGCGATCATCCATTTTGCCGGCTCCATCGTGGTCCCGGAATCGGTCGCCGATCCGCTCGGCTACTACGAGAACAACACCTGCAAGACGCGCACGCTGATCGAGACCGCGGTGCGCGAGGGCGTGCCCAATTTCATCTTCTCCTCGACCGCCGCCGTCTATGGCGGTGCCGGGCTGGAGCCGGTGCGCGAAGATGCCCGCCTGGCTCCCGAATCGCCCTATGGCCTGTCCAAGCTGATGAGCGAATGGATGCTGCGCGATGCGGCGATCGCGCATGGGCTCCGCTACACCGCGCTGCGCTACTTCAACGTCGCCGGCGCCGACCCGAAGGGCCGTACCGGCCAGTCGACGCCGGGCGCCACCCATCTGATCAAGGTCGCTTGCGAAACGGCGCTCGGCAAGCGCCCGTTCATGCAGGTGTTCGGCACCGATTATCCGACGCCGGACGGCACCTGCATGCGCGACTATATCCATGTCAGCGATCTGGCGGCGGCGCATCGCCTTGCCCTGCAACGACTGCGCGAAGGCGGCACAAGTCTCGTTGCCAATTGCGGCTACAGCCATGGTTATTCGGTGCTCGAGGTCATCGACAGCGTGCGCCGCGCCTTTGGCCATGATTTCGAAGTCAAGATGGGCGCTCGCCGTCCCGGCGATGCCGCGGCAGTGGTCGCCAATTCGGATCTCGCCCGCGCCGAACTCGGCTGGACCCCGCAACGCGACGATCTCGACCAGATCGTTGCCGACGCGCTCGCCTGGGAGCGCATCCTGACCGGCAAGAACTCCGCACGAGGATGAGCCGGGTCCTCCCCAGGGCTCGCAAGGCGCCCAGCGAAGCGCTATTGAAGGCATTCGCGGCAGGGCGCTGCGCCGCGAAGAGTTTTGGGGGATGGTATGAAAATAACGGTGCTTGGAGCCGGCGTCGTCGGTACGGCGGCCGCCTACTATCTGGCCAGCGACGGCCACGAGGTCACCGTGATCGAGCGCCATCCGGCGCCGGCGCGCGGCACCAGCCAGTCGAATGCCGGCCTGGTATCGCCGGGCGACGCCACCGCCTGGGCCTCGCCGGCGGCGCTGAAGACATTCCTGCGCGCGCTCTATAACCATGATCTCGGCATCAAGGTGCGGCTGCGCTTCGATCCCTATTTCCTCGCCTGGAGCCTGCGCTTCCTGCGCCAGTGCACGAAAGAGCGCTTGCGCGCCAACAGCCGGGTCAAGCTGCGCCTGGCGCTCTATTCCCGCGACTGCATCAACGCCATCTCCGCCGATACCGGGATCGGCTATGACGAGCGCAAGAAGGGCATCCTCTATTTCTTTCGCTCGCAGCACAGTCTCGACACCGGCACCGACAATTACCGCTTTCTGGCCGAGCATGGCCTGCCGATCGAGATCGTCGGCCGCGACCGACTGATCGAGCTTGAACCAGGTCTTGCCGGCGTGAAGGAAAAGATCGCCGGCGGCGTCTATTCGCCGATCGACCAGACCGGTGATTCCCGGCAGTTTGTGGAAAAGCTCGCCGCCCACGCCGCCGAAAAGCTCGGCGTGAAATTTCTCTATGGCACGACGGTCGAGGGCCTCGCCATCGAGGGCGACCGGGTGGGTGCGGTGATGACCTCGGCCGGTCCGATTGCCGGCGATGCCGTGGTCATCTCGATGGGACCGGAGAGCGGCCTGCTCGGCCGCCGCTATGGCATCGACCTGCCTGTCTATCCGGTGAAGGGCTATACGGCGACGATCCCCCTGGAGGACGAGAGCAAGGGTCCGACCATGGGCGGCGCCGACGAGGACCAGCTGATCGCCTATTCCAGGCTGGGTAACCGGCTGCGGCTCGCCTCAACCGCGGAATTCACCGGCTTCGACCGCACCCACAAGCCAAGCGACTTCGCCGCCATGTTCAGAACAGGCAAGGATCTCTTCCCCGGCGCCTTTGACGAGAAGAAGGCCGAACTCTGGGCTGGGCTGCGACCGATGATGCCCAACTCCGTGCCGGTCATCGGCCAGGCGCGCTACAAGAACCTCTATCTCGACACCGGGCACGGCCATGTCGGCTGGACCATGGCTTGCGGCTCGGGGAAATTCCTTGCCGATCTCGTCGCCGGCCGCAAGCCGGAGATCGACCCACAGGGACTGGTCTACGGAGGCTAGGAATGTCGGGACCGCAAGTCGCCATCGACCTTGGCCGCATCGAGCGCAACACGCGCACGATCGTCGAGCGTTGCGCGCTGTCGGGCATCAAGGTGTTCGGCGTCACCAAGGGCACCTGCGGCATGCCGCAAGTGGCGCGCGCCATGCTGCGCGGTGGTGTCGCCGGCATCGCCGAATCGCGCTTCGAGAACATCCGCCGGCTGCGTGACAGCGGCATCAACGCGCCGATCATGCTGCTGCGCAGTCCACCGATGGCGCGTGTCGAGGAGGTGGTGCGCACCGTCGACATCAGCCTGCAGTCGGAACTGACCATCATCCGAGAGATTTCACGCATCGCCGAGCGCATGGGCCGCGTCCACGACATCATGCTGATGATCGACCTCGGCGATCTCCGCGAAGGCATCTGGCCGAGCGATCTGATCCCAACGGTCGAGCAGATCTTGCAGTTCAAGGGCGTGCGGATCGCCGGCATCGGCACCAATCTCGGCTGTTTCGGCGCCATCATGCCGACGCAGGAAAATCTCGGCCAGCTCGTCGCCCACGCCTACAAGACCGAGCGCCTGTCCGGCAAAAGCCTCGACTGGATTTCCGGCGGCGCCTCGTCATCGCTGCCGCTGCTGCTCGAAGGCAAGCTGCCGGCCGGCATCAACAATCTGCGCGTCGGCGAGGCGATCCTGCAAGGCGGCGTCGAAACCTTCCGCGATGTGCCGTGGGCTGAACTCGAACCCGACGCCTGCCGCCTGACCAGCGACATCATCGAGGTCAAGCTCAAGCCGTCACGGCCGATCGGGCAATCCGGCTACGACGCCTTCGGCAACCAGCCGGTCTTCCCCGACGAGGGCGACAGGCTGCGCGCCATCGCCAATATCGGCCGCGAGGACGTGCTGGTCGAGGGACTGACGCCGATCGCCAAGGGGGTGCGGGTGCTCGGCGCCTCCAGCGACCATCTGCTGCTGGATGTGGCCGACGCCGACCCGCCGCCGGCCGTCGGCGACCGCGTCGCCTTCCGCATGAGCTATGGCGCCATGCTGCTGGCGATGACCTCGGAATATGTCGAAAAGGCCCCGATGCACGATGTCGAGGACTTTTCCGGCCGCAAGATGGTGTCGATACTGGCGGAACAGGGCGCCGCCGGTATCCTGGCTCGGGAAGGAACCGGCGCGCGGCTCGAAGCGATGAATTTCGATGTCGTCGAACTGGCCGATATCGAGCGGCCGCCATCGGGGCTGATACGGCTGGCGGCGGGTGCCGACCGTCGCATCGCGCACAAGGCGCTGACCGCAACGGCGCGCGCGACGCACTCCTTCGGCCTGATCTGGATCGATTCCATCGCCGCCCTGATGCCCGAGGACGAGGACGGCATCGATCTGCCGGAACGCTCGGTGCTGGCCCGCGCGCTCGGCCTCGACCACAAGGCGGGCGCGCTGCAGCCGCAGCTGTCGCCGGAAAATGTCGTCATCATCGGCCTGCGCCACGCCGATCCGGCGGAAGCGCGGGTGCTCAAGGATTCGCGCGTCTCGGCCTTCACCATGACCGACATCGACGCCATGGGCATGCGCGACCTGATGCACGAAGCGATCCGCATCGCCACCTCGGGCACGCAGGGTTTTCATGTCAGCTATTCGCCTGATGTCACCGAATTCGCTGGCTGGGCGGCAGGTTCCGGTGGCCTCACCTTACGGGAAACCCATCAGGCGATGGAGGCGATCGCGCTCTCCGGCGGGCTGTTGTCGATGGATGTTTCGGGCCTGACCGCGGATCTAGAGCCGCGGATCGGCACCGATACGGTCAACCTCGTTATGTCGGCCTTCGGCAAGCGGATATTGTGATCAGCATTGCGCTTCGACCGCTGCCCGCCATGCACTGACATAATCAGCCCAGGCCGGATCGGTCGGCGGCCTCATTCTCTCGCCTTTACCGTGGGCCGTTACCCGGTCCGTTGCCAGCAACGCGGCGCCGATGCTGGTGCCGGTGGCGGCCTCTGAAGCGCCAACGGCGCGCGCCGTGCTGGCCGCCAGCATGCCGACGAAGAGCCCGTTGCGGGCAAAGGGCCCCTCGACCGTGGTCGGTCCGTCGGCGCCGATCAGGTCGAGACAGGTCGCCGTCATCAGCGCCAGATAGAACGAGATGGCGGCAAAGCGCTGCCCATTGCTCATGCCTTCGGTGTTGAGCCATGTCGCGGCATGATGCGGGAACGGCCCCGACCCTTGCTGGGTCGAGGGCAGCAGCAACGTCTTTTGCGTCAGCACGGCGCCGACATCAGCTTCGGTCCAGTTGTCCGGCTGGCCTTCGGTCAGCAGGGAGAATTCGCGGCCACCCATGAAACGCGCCGAAGGGACGGGATCGCCCAAGGCGCTGACATTGACCAGCGTATCGCGGGCCGCGTCCAGCACGATCTGTTTGCCGCCGACCGCCATCGACACGACCCAGGTCCCGGTCGAAACCACGGAGAAGGGTGGCGCGTCGGACAGAAGATGCGGCAGCAGCGAGGCGTTGGAATCGTGCAGGCCGCAGAACACCGGCGTCTGCGGAGCGAGCCCGGTCCGCGCGGCGAGCGCAGGCAAGATCGGGCCGAGGCGGTCTTTGGCTGGCCGCACCGGCGCCATCAGCTCGCGCCAACCCAGGCGATCGACCAGCGACGAAAAGTCGGCTGTCCACGGGTTCCAAAGATCGGTGTGGCAGCCGAGCGAGGTCACCTCGTTGGCGGCGACGCCAGTCAGGCGCAAGGCCCAGTACTGCGGATACATCAGCATCGCGGCGGCCTTGGCGAACTCCGCCGGGAAGCTTTTCTGCTGCCAGAAGAATTGCGCGCCGAGATTGAGGCCGAGCGGCAGCCGCGGCGTGCCGGTCTCGGCGAAGGATGGGCGGATCGCATCATAGTCCGCTGCCAGCCTGTCGGGGCCGTCGAACTCATAGTCGAGCACCGGCAGCACCAGTTCGCCCGCGGCGTCGACCAGCGCGCCCGTCGCGCCATGCGTGGTGATCGAAATGGCGTCGATGCGCTGTTCGCGGTCGATGTCGGCAAGGCTGTCGAGGATGAACGCCCACAACGCCTCGACATCGTGATGAGGATAGGGCGCCTGCCGCACCGGCGCATTGGCCATGCGGCGCAGCGCGACCTCACTCAACGTCGCGAGATCGACCAGCGCCACCTTGGCATTGGTCTTGCCGATGTCGATGACGGCGATGTGGCGCATCGCGCTCATGCCATGTGGAACACGGTTTCCAGCGGCACGGCCACCGGCTCGTTGTCCGGCTTGGTCTCCATGATGTCGGCCATGTGAGCCCACCAGCGCTGCATCACCGGATGCCTCGGCAGGTCGTCCATGCCATGGCCATCTCGCCGCCACAGCACGCCAAACAGGATGTTGGTCTCTTCGTCGAGGTGGATCGAATAATCGGAAATGCCCGCCTGCTTCAGGAGAGCGACCAGCGACGGCCAGATATCGTCGTGACGCTTCTTGTATTCGGCCTTCATGCCCGGCTTGAGCTTCATCTTGAACGCGTATTTCTCAGCCATCATCGTCCTCCGCGCAGCCGCCGCCAGACGATCGGCAGCGCGATGACGATAATCAACAGCAGGCCGATGAAGATCGACATGACGATGCCGGGCACGTTGAGCAGGCCAAGCCCGAAGGTCACCAGTCC
>NZ_JBFULQ010000206.1:0-9242 GCF_054049815.1 Mesorhizobium sp. P5_C1
GTCGTGGAGGCCACAGCCTTCAAGAACGGCGTCGTTATCGCCCAAGTGAACGAGATCGTCGACAAGATTCCGCGCGTCGACATACCGGGGGACCGGGTGCATTTCGTTGTCGAGGCCGACAAGCCATTCTTCGTCGAACCRCTGTTCACGCGCGATCCCGCTGCTATCACCGAGTCGCAGATCCTGACCGGCATGCTGGCGATCAAGGGCATCTACGCGCCCTATGGCGTCAAGCGATTGAACCACGGGATCGGCTTCAACACCGCTGCGATCGAACTCCTCTTGCCGACCTATGGCGAGAAACTCGGACTGAAGGGCAAGGTGGCGAGCCATTTCGCGCTAAACCCTCACCCTGCGTTGATCCCGGCCATCGAATCCGGCTGGGTCGAGCAGATCCACTGCTTCGGTTCCGAGGTCGGGATGGATGAGTACATCCGCGCCCGATCCGACGTCTTCTTTACCGGGTCCGACGGTTCGCTGCGTTCTAACCGGGCCTTCTGCCAGACGGCCGGCCTTTATGCCTGTGACATGTTCATAGGCTCGACGCTGCAGATCGATCTTCAGGGCAATTCCTCCACGGTCACCACGTCGCGCATCGCCGGCTTTGGCGGGGCGCCGAACATGGGCTCTGATGCGCGCGGGCGGCGACATCCGAGCGAGCCCTGGCTGCAGGCTGGCAGGGAAGCCGATCCCGAGGGGTCAACGCTGCTGCGCCGTGGCCGCAAGCTGGTCGTGCAGATCGGCGAGACCTTCGGCGAAAAGAACGTGCCGCTGTTTGTAGAGAGGCTCGATGCTCTGGAACTCGCCGAAAGGCTGAATCTCGAGCTGGCGCCGGTGATGATCTACGGCGACGACGTAACGCACATCGTCACCGAGGAAGGCATCGCCAATCTGCTGCTTTGTCGTGATGCCAGGGAGCGCGAGCAGGCGATCCGCGGGGTGGCGGGATACACCGACGTCGGCCGTGGCCGCGACGCTAAGATGGTCCAGCACCTCCGCGAGCGCGGTGCCATCCGTCGTCCTGAAGATATCGGTATCAATCCGCTCGACGCCGACCGGAGCATGCTGGCGGCGCGTTCCATCAAGGATCTTGTCCATTGGTCGGGTGGGCTCTACGCGCCGCCCTCAAGATTCCGCAACTGGTGAGAAGGACAGCCGCGATGGAGGACCTGAACTTCCGCCACGCCACCCGCCAGCGCGCGGCCGGCACAAGGAAACTGGCCGTCATCGGCGTTGTTGCGTCCGGCAATCTCGAAGTTCTGGCCGAACGAGTGCTCCCCGACTCCGAATGCCTGGTGGAGATCAGGACTGCTGCGGCGGGTTTCGGCGAAGTGTGGGATGCCGTGATCGCAGACTTCGTCAAAGGCTATTCGCCTGGCGGGCTCCGGTTCTCCATCAATGACGGCGGAGCGCGTCCCGACACCGTGTCCCTTAGGCTGGCGCAAGCGGCCCGGCTGATGGAGGAGGACGACCAATGAGCGCCTCTCACACACAGAGAACCACGTCTTCGGTGGAACTGGATCGCACCGCAAGCTGGTACGAGTCCTCGGCGCGGACACGGGTCCGGCTGCTGCTCGATCCCGGAAGCGTTGTCGAGTTCATCGGACCGGAGAAGCGCGAGGTCAGTCCGCATCTCAAGCTCTTCGATCTTCCCGAGCAGTTCGACGATGGCATCGTTGTGGGACTCGGCAGGCTCGACGGTTCGCCGGTGTTTGTCGCAGCACAGGAGGGCCGTTTCATGGGCGGCGCTTTCGGGGAAGTTCACGGAGCGAAGCTGACCGGCCTGTTGCGCGCCGCGCGCGATATTGGGTCTGTTCCGGTGCTGATCCTGTTCGATACGGGTGGCGTGCGCCTGCAGGAGGCCAATGCAGGCGAGCTTGCCATTGCCGAAATCATGCGCGCAGTGATCGAAGCGCGAACTGCAGGTGTGAAAGTGATCGGGCTGATCGGCGGCCGGGCCGGATGCTATGGCGGCGGCGGTTTGATCGCTGGCTGCTGTTCGGCGTTGGCGGTCTCCGAGCAGGGTCGCATTTCGGTGTCCGGTCCCGAGGTGATCGAGACCAATCGCGGTGTCGAGGAGTTCGACTCCCGTGACCGTGCGCTGGTCTGGCGGACCATGGGCGGCAAGCATCGCCGGCTCCTCGGCGGCGCCGAAGTTTTCGTCGATGATACTGTCCAGGACTTTCGCGACGCCGCGCTGGAGCTGCTCAGTTCAATCCGTGCCTTCGGCATCGACACTTTGAAGGCCGAGCAATCCCGCCTTGAAGATCGGTTGCAGCGCTTCGGCGCCTGTCCGGATGCGGTCGATATCTGGACGGCAGAGGGTATTCCTGACGCCGTTTCCATTCCTGCGCTGCCCGCGGACCAATTCATTGCTCTCGCTGACAAAGTCCGGAGGTCCAGCCGTGACGCTCGATGACATTCTCGCCTCGCTGTTTCCCGACGGCCACGACGTGAAAAACAGCGGCGGAGTTCTGTCTGGTTCGGGCGCACTGCGATCGGGTGGCCGGGCGCTCGTCATCGGCGTCGCGGACCGGACCGCGCTCGGCGTGGACGAGGCCATCCGCCTTTCGAACTACGTCCTGGCGTCGGTTGAAAGCGGAAACGCCCCGATCCTCGTCCTGGCGGACAGTGACAGCCAGCGCATGAGCAAGCGGGACGAGCTTTTGGGTTTGAACGAGTTCCTAGCTCATCTCGCCAAGTCCCTCATCTATGCGGATATGCACGGGCGACCCGCCATCGGTCTTCTCTACGGCCACTCCGCAGCCGGCGCCCTTCTCGCCACGGCGCTGGCCACCCGCGTGCTGGTAGGGCTGCCGTCCGCCGATCCGGCGGTGATGGATCTGCCATCCATGGCCAGGGTGACGAAGTTGTCGATCGAGGTTTTGCAGGAAAAGGCGAAGTCCACGCCGGTGTTTGCTCCGGGCTTGCGAAATCTTGCTCAGACAGGCGCGGTTCATCTCACCTGGGACGAGGCCACCCCGCTGGCTGAGCAGCTGGACACACTTCTGGCGGACATGCCGGATGCGCGCGACCGCCGAGATGTGGTCGGCTTKGAGCGCGGCGGTCGGCCGAAGGCATACGCCATCGCGGAGCGCGTCCGTGAACTCGCACTTCAAGCTCTGTGAACTGCCGATGCGGCGTCACGATCTGATATTCGTCGGGCCGGCGGCGTGGCATTCGCTGTTGCTAACACGCAGCGATGGCGCCGCGAACGCGCTCGTCTCATGTTGGGTCGATAGAGGCYGGCCGCTCATTAGACGACGTGCCATGCCGGGTGAGGGGCATGGCGTGCCTTTGGGCCTTGCGCTGCCGTACTTCGCCGGAAAGAAGCGATTTTCGTTTCTCATGCGGCACGAGGATATCCTGTCGACGTCTCCGCCGCCCTCGCTGCGGTCCGCCGGCCCGTCGGCGCCACGCGCCTGGCGACCCACGCTCGCCAAGCTTGAGGATATCGCCTCACGGCATGGCGTGGAAGCCAGGGTGTTCGGCAGCCTTGCCTTGGCTGTCGTCACAGGATTGGACTATCTGACCGACCGCTCCGATCTCGACCTCCTGCTGCAGGTCAATCGCGACACGGATCTTAGCCGCCTGACCGCCGATCTGGCGCGGATCGAGGCGGCCGCGCCGATGCGGCTGGATGGTGAGCTGATCCGCCATGACGGCGTGGCCGCGAACTGGCGGGAGCTTCACGCCGGCCCGCGCGAGGTTCTGGTCAAGACCGTCAGTGATGTGGCGTTGCTCGACGCCCAGCTTTTTCTTTCTGAAGGGATGCCATCGTGACCGTCGCCCTTGCTTTCGGCACGGAGCGGCCGCTTGCGTCAAAGGTGCTGGTACCACGTTTTCCGGATGCCGGGGCCATCGCCACGAGCGCGGTGCGTTGCCTTCTCGACGAGCTGGAGACGTGGCCCAAGCCGGGCCTTGTAAGCCACATCGATTCCGGCAGCCATGAAGACATGGATGCCGGCACATTTCGCGCCAGCGCCGCGGCCATCGGGCCGTACTTCCAGGCTTTGGCGGAAGCCGGCGCCGCTGGCTGCGCGATGGGCGCGTTGAGGGAAATCGGCCTCGATGCCGAGGCAGCCATGCTTGCGGCGACGATGGGGGTCAACACGCATCGCGGCGCCATATTCGGATTGGGCCTGCTATGCGCGGCCGCCGGCGCCAGGATCGGCGGACAGGTGGATCCCACGCTGTCGTTGGGAACTGTGGTCCTGCGGCTGTGGGCCCGCGGCATACTCGAAGGACCGATGGTTCCGCAGAGCCACGGTCAGTTGGCCCGTCGCCGCTTCGGCGCTGGTGGTGCGCGGATCGAGGCTGCCCTCGGATTCCCCAGCATTTATCATGTCGGCCTGCCCACCCTGCGAAAGAGCGTCCTTGAGGCTCCCGACGACGCCGAAGCCCAACGCATCGAAACATGTTTCGCGCTCATTGCGGTTGTCGAGGACACCACTCTGCTGCACCGCGGCGGCCTCTCCGGTCTCGGCTTTGCGCGTCGAGCCGCGCGCCGCTTTCTCGACCAGGGCGGCGTCGGCGCACCCGGCTGGCGAGACCGCGCCCATTTTGTGCATAGGAGCTTCGTTGCCCGTCGGCTCAGTCCCGGGGGCTCAGCGGACCTCCTTGCCATGACCTTGTTCGTCGACGCGCAGGAAAGGATGCTTGCCTGATGGCC
Source organism: Mesorhizobium sp. P5_C1 (assembly GCF_054049815.1). Taxonomy (NCBI): domain Bacteria; kingdom Pseudomonadati; phylum Pseudomonadota; class Alphaproteobacteria; order Hyphomicrobiales; family Phyllobacteriaceae; genus Mesorhizobium; species Mesorhizobium sp. P5_C1. Next base: position 4,673 of record NZ_JBFULQ010000206.1, read on the forward strand.
AATACAATCCTGCTGGCGCTCGCCCCGGTCTTTTTCGTGATGGCCCTCGGCTATGGAGCCGGAAGATTCGGCATCGTCGAAAACCATCATGTCGACGGCTTCAACACGCTCGTCATGAGCTTCGCGCTGCCGGCATCGCTGTTCGCGGCGACCGCGTCGGCCCCGCGTGGCGAGCTGCTTGTCCAGGCGCCGCTCTTCGCCATTTTCGGCGGGGTCATGCTGCTCATCTATTTCGCCTGGTACTCCATCGCGCGGCTTTTTCTGGCGACGGGCAAGGTGGGCGCTTCGGTGCAGGCTCTGACCGTTGCCTTCCCAAACCTTGGCGGTGTCGGACTTCCGATTGCATCCTCGCTGCTCGGAGCGACGGGGCCGGTCTCGGTCGCCGTTGCCATGGCCGCGGGTTCGATCCTGGTCACTCCGATCACACTTGTTGTCGCCGAAATGGGCAGCCTGAAGGAGGACGGCGCCGTCAAGACGCCAGGCGCTCAGATGTTCGACGCGCTGAGGCGCGCACTGACAAAACCCATTGTTGTCGGCCCCGCGCTTGGAATCCTGCTCTCGCTATGCAGCGTGACGCTCAATCCTGTCATCGAAGCCTGTCTGATGGTGATAGGGCAGGCCGCAGCCGGCGTAGCGCTGTTCCTGACCGGCTTGGTCTTGTCGGCTCAATCGTTCGAGTTCAACTGGAAGATCGTGGGCGCGACCGCATTGGCCGACATCGTTCGACCTCTCCTGATGGTCGCGATCGTGCTCCTGCTACCGGTTCCCTTTGAGATCGCCAGGACGGCGATCCTGTTCGCTGCCCTGCCGGCAGGGTTCTTCGGCATCTTTTTCGCCGTGAGCTATCGGCTCGACTCTTCGACGGTCGGCTCCATGGTCATTGGCAGCACCATCGTGAGCATCGTGACGATGGCGATCGCCATCGCCATTATGTTTCCATAGCGGCGATGGTCCTTGCAATTCTCTGCTCCGGACAGGGGCGGCAGCATCCGGACATGTTCGCCCTGACCGCCGATGCGCCGCAAGCTGCCGGTTTATTTGCCCATGCCGCAACGTTGCTCGGCGACAGGGATCCGCGCGAGATCGTGCGGACCGGATCGGGCGACGCCCTGCACCGCAACCGCATTGGGCAAATCCTCTGCTCGCTGCAGGCGCTGGCAGCCGCGGCGGCGCTGCGGGACACGCTGCCCGACCGGCCGACCGTCGCCGGCTATAGCGTCGGCGAAGTGGCGGCTTGGGGTGTTGCAGGTCTGTTCAGCGCGACCGATACGCTGGACCTCGTCGCGCGTCGGGCGGAAGCCATGGATGCTGCTTCCCCCGGTGGAGACGGGCTGCTTTTCGTCCGTGGCCTTTCCCGCAAATCCATCGAGAGACTATGCGAACGGCACAATGCCGCAATCGCTATCGTCAATCCGGGTAACGCCTTCGTCCTCGGCGGGAGCCGCGCGACTTTGGAAGCCCTTGCCGACGAAGCGAAGGCGGACGCAGCCAGGGTTGTCGGGTTACCTGTGGAGGTTGCTTCCCATACGAGGCGACTCGCCGGGGCGTCTGCCGCGTTTCGCGCGAGCCTGTGCCATGTTCGCCTGATGCGCTCTCCGACTTACGGCGCGCGTGTCTTGAGCGGAGTCGACGGCTCTCCTGTCATCGACACCAAGGCAGGTTTCGACAAGCTGGCGGCGCAAATATCGCAAACGGTGCAATGGGCCGATTGCCTGCAGGGTTGCGTCGAAGGCGGCGCAACGGCCTTCCTCGAACTCGGGCCCGGGCGGGCGCTGAGCGAAATGGCAGTCGGCGCGTATCGCGACATCCCAGCACGAAGCCTGGAAGACTTCAGAACTCTTCAGGGCGCCCACGCTTGGCTTAAAGATCACTCAAGCAAGTGAATATCGAGACGTCGGTGTGCCATGGCGCAGCTATTTTGACGGTGCTGGGCGGCTACCTCGCCATCAACTTGCAGGGACCACAAAAGCATACGCTCGCTCTCGAACCGGGGTGCGCAGCGGTTTTGGGACGATGCGTCGATTGGATCCGTTCAACGCGACGCGCTTTAGGTCGGCACGATGGGAGACTTCCCCTTACGCAAGGCCTGCAGAAACTGCGGGTCGGCGCGCAAACTGACGCGGACCAATTCCGGCGGTGTGAGGGCGAGCCACTGATTTAGTGACACATCGGCGAAGTAGGTGCTCTTGAATACCTCCAAATATCGCAGCGTCGTATTGCCTGTGTTCTCGATGTAGTGCCCCATGGCGAAGGGTACGTAGCCGACGTCGTTGGCCTGGAAATCGAATGTTCGGGCCTCGCCCGACGCCGCGAACACGCCCATGCGGGCCTGGCCCTGGATGTAGTACTGCCATTCGTTTGTATTCGGATGCCAATGCAGCTCGCGCATCCCGCCCGGTTCGACCTCGACAAGGGCCGCGGCGATTGCTTTGGAAACAGGAAACACGGCGCTGTCGGTAATTCGCACCGTTCCGTGTTTCATCCTCATCGGAGCCTGTGCCGTCATGCGGTGGCTGAAGCTCTGCGGGACCTCGACCGCGCCCGCGATCTTGTCTGCGCTGAGCGGCCCCGGAACCGGCGCGGGAAACATGTAAAGCTCGCTGGGATCGGGGACGTTCGCAAGACTCGATGCCGGAACGCCGAAATTCTTGGCGAGCACTTCGGGAGGAGTGTGCTTCAGAAAGTCGCTCAGCAGGAAGGTGTTATCCTCGTCGAAGTCGCCGTCATCGAACACCAGCAAGAATTCCGTCCCGTCTGGATCAAGGCCCTGGATCGAATGTGGAATGCCCGGCGGGAAATACCAAAGGTCACCCGCGCCGACGTCGTCGACGAAATTGTGGCCATTGGCATCGACTGCCGTGATGCGTGCTTTCCCGTAGAGGACATAGGCCCACTCGGCGGCCTTGTGCCAATGCAACTCGCGCACGCCGCCGGCATTCAGGCGCATGTTCACGCCGGCAATGTCCTTGGAGACGCCGAGCTCGCGTGCGGTCACCTGTCGGGTCCAGCCGCCGCCAGACAGTCGGATATGGGCATCGTCGAACGAGAAACGCAGGTTCGGCAGGCTGCCCGCATCCGTGCTCGGTGGGATCATCAGGTCCGGATTCTGGGCTATTCGGGAAGGATTCATCGGACCGGGGTTGGTGCCGCCGCGGCCGTTGGCTAGCGGGTCACCGTTTTGCGCCTGGGCCAGTGTCGCCGTCGTGAGCAAGCCGCCAGCAGCTGTCGCAGCCAACATGGTTCGACGGGATATCTTATCGGTGGCTATGCTCATTTTGCTTCATTCCTTGCTGCGGTGGGCTTCTCGACTGCGCGAATTGGTTCGGCCACGGACCGCATGAGTGTCCGCTTGGCACGCACGGCACACGATATTGATCGGGCGCTGACGCGGTCTTTCCTGTTGACGCATGGTATAGCTGAATCGCACGATGATCGTGGCCGTGGCTCATCCGAGCCTGTGTCGTCATACCCATCGTGTCGCCGCCAGAGCTTGGGCGTTGCGTTTTGCCTGCATGCTTTCCGCCGGATCGGATGCTGTAGGCTCGCTCTCAAGCCTGTGGCGCTGACGGGTCGCTCGATCCCCTGGATTGGTTCGCGACGCGCTTGCCGTGACAAAGGTGCAATCAGGCACCGACGACCGCAATTTCGAACAAGCAGAAAGGATTTCGCTGCTTAAGGTGGACCTGGACATCGGTGCGACACGGAGGTCGATCAGCACGCAAGCGTCGACCAGAAGCTGGGCAAAGATCTTATGCGGCATAGACTATTTCCGCGAACATCGAGCAATTCGCGGCTGGTGGCGCCTCTTGCCAACCTTCTTGCCGCCGGAATATTCGCCGTCGATACTCTTGATCCATTTGCGGGATCTGTCTCGGTCCTCTATGTGGTCGTTGTTTTGCTTGCGTCCACCGCGTTTCGCAGGCGTGGCATCGTCTTGTGTTCGCTCGCCTGTGTTGGGCTCACCGTGCTGAGCTTCTGGCTTGTTCACGGACACGAAGCCAGTGGTGGCGCCCTCAGCCGCTGCGTCATGAGCATCGCGACCATTGTCATTACCGCCCTTCTGGTGCTCAAAAACCAGTCGACCTCGACCGATCTATCCGAAAAGGCCCAACTGCTCGATTTGACGCATGACGCGATTTTCGTTCGCAGCATGGGCGGTCTGATCTCCTATTGGAATCGTGGTGCAGAAGCCATTTACGGCTGGTCGGCCGAACACACGGCGGGAAAGTCCACCCATCAACTCCTGCAGACGGTCTTTCCAGCCAGGCTCGACGAGATCAATCGGGAACTGCTCAGCTCCAACCGCTGGGAAGGTGAGCTCTTGCACACGAAACGCGACGGATCCGTCGTTGTCGTTTCCAGCCGGTGGTCGCTGAAGACGGATGCCGACGGCAGACCGTTGGCGGTTCTCGAAACGAATACGGACATATCAGAGCGCAGGCGAGCCGAAACCGAGGTCCTGAAGGCCCAGGCGGAACTCGCCCATGTGACACGCCTCACCACATTGGGTGAATTGACGGCCTCGATCGCGCACGAGGTCAATCAGCCGCTTGCCGGCATCGTTATGAAC
>NZ_JBFULQ010000207.1:0-9220 GCF_054049815.1 Mesorhizobium sp. P5_C1
CGATATTCAGGTGAGGCCGGCCTGCGAATGGCGGTTTCCTGCGCTTCCGGTGCTCACGTACTTTAAGTACGCTCCGCTCCGGTTCTCGGAAGCCACCATTCTCGACTCGGCCTGACCTGAATCTCGACACACCCCGATCCCGAACGGTTGATGTGTTAAACCGCCGGCGGGTTCAGCCGGGCGAAACCTTCCTGGCGGTGATAGGGGAAATATGGGTAGGGTGCGGTGACTTCGCTGGCCGCGTCGAGTTTCCCGATCTGCTCCGGCGTCAAGGTCCAGCCGATGGCGCCGAGATTTTGGCGCAGCTGTTCTTCGTTGCGGGCGCCGATGATGACCGAGGATACGGTCGGGCGCTGCAGCAGCCAGTTGATGGCGATCTGCGGTACTGTCCTGCCGGTTTCTTCGGCCACTGCGTCGAGGGCATCCATGACCCGGTAGAGATGCTCGTCCTCGACCGGTGGGCCGAAGCTTGCGGTGTCGTGCAGCCGGCTCTTGTCCGGCAGTTTTGCTCCCCGGCGGATCTTGCCGGTCAGGCGGCCCCAGCCGAGCGGGCTCCACACCAGCGCGCCGACGCCCTGGTCGAGGCCAAGCGGCATCAGCTCCCACTCGTAGTCGCGGCCAACCAGCGAATAGTAGACTTGGTGCGCGACATAGCGCGGGTAGCCGTGCCTGTCGGCTTGCGCCAGCGACTTCATCACTTGCCAGCCGGAGAAGTTGGAGACGCCGACATAGCGAAGCTTGCCGGAACGCACCAGCTCGTCCAGCGTCGACAGAACCTCCTCGATCGGCGTGCCGGCATCGAAAGCATGCAGCTGCAGCAGGTCGATGTAATCGGTGCCGAGCCGCCGCAGCGCGTCGTCCACGGATTTGATCAGTCGCGAACGCGACGAGCCGTAATCGGCCGGGCCGTCACCCATCGGCAGCGCGGTCTTGGTGGAGATGAGCACGGCATCGCGGCGGCCTTTTATGGCTTCGCCAAGCACTTCTTCCGACGCGCCGTTCGAATAGACGTCGGCGGTGTCGAACAGATTGACGCCGGCTTCGAGGCAGATGTCGACCAGCCGCCGCGCTTCGCTGGCGTCGCTGTTGCCCCAGGCGCCGAACAGCGGGCCGGAGCCGCCAAAGGTTCCCGCGCCAAATGAGAGTGCGGGCACTTTCAGGCCCGATGCACCGAGACGTCGATAGTCCATTTTCGTGGCTCCTGGTGGTTTGGAAAGGGATGTCGAAGGCGATCCGGTTTTGCCGGCGTTATGAGCGGACCGAGAGAGGCTCGCCGATCGTAGGGCTGCGATCGAGGCGCAGTGCCAGTCCCGCCACGGCGAGTGCGGTGAGCGGCAGCAGGGCGGCGATCCAGGTGAGCGAACCCAAGCCGAGGCCCTGGGCGATCACCGCGCCGCCAAGCCAGGCGCCAGCGGCGTTGCCAAGATTGAAGGCGGCGATGTTGAAGGAAGAGGCAAGGCTTTGGCCCGCACCTTGCGCCTTTTCCAGCACCCACATCTGCAGCGGCGCCACGGTGGCGAAAGCGGCGGCACCCAGCAGGCCGACATAGATCACGGCCATTACCTGGCTGTGGATGGCGAAGGTCATGGTTGCGAGCACCAGGGCCAGCACCACGAGGCTGCCCAGCACGGCCGGCACCAGCCAGCGATCGGCGACCTTGCCGCCGGCGAGATTGCCGGCGATGAGACCGCCGCCGAAGACGAGCAGGATTGGCGACACGGCGGCTTCGCCAAAACCGCTGATCTGCGTCAGTAACGGAGCAATGTAGGTGAAGACGGCGAAGACGCCGGCATAGCCGAGCACGGTGGTGGCGAGGCCGAGCAGCACGGGCGTGCGGCGCAGCACGGCGAGGTCGGCGCGCAGGTCGCTCTTTTCGGGCGCCGTCCGGCTGCGTGGCACCAGAGCCAAGATGACGGCGAAGGCCGCCAGGCCAACCACGGTTACCGCCCAGAAGGTCGCCCGCCAGCCAAAGGCCTGGCCGAGCCAGGTGCCGAAGGGCACGCCCAGGATGTTGGCGATGGTCAGGCCGGTGAACATCAGTGCGATCGCCGAGGCCTTCTTGTTGGGCGCGACCAGCCCGGTGGCGACCACCGAACCGACACCGAAGAAGGTGCCATGGGCAAAGGCGGTGATGACGCGGGCGCCCATCAGCGTCCAATAGTCGGGCGCTAGCGCACAGGCGAGATTGCCAAGCGTGAAGATCGCCATCAGCGCCAGAAGCACGGTCTTGCGCGGCCAGTTGCCGGTAGCGATGGTCAGCAAGGGCGCGCCGATGACGACGCCGAGCGCATAGCCCGAAATGAGCTGGCCGGCGGCCGAGATCGAGACGCCGAGATCCTTGCTGACGTCGAGCAGCAAACCCATGATGACGAATTCGGTGACGCCAATGCCGAAGGCGCCGGCGGCGAGGGCGTAAAGAGCAAGAGGCATGGCGATTTCCACTTCGATGAGGATGAGCGCCGTCCCGCGCCCCGACCCGAAAGATCGTGTCGCCATGCATTGTGAACCAGACTTGCGCCGGGCACATTTTCTGTGAAATAGATTCACAAATGGCCAGGCCTGATATCAATCGCTCCGGCGAGATCGAAGTGTTCGTGCGCGTCGTCGAGGAAGGTAGTTTCTCTTCCGCGGCACGCGCGTTGCGCATGACGCCGTCGGCGGTCAGCAAGCTGATCGCGCGGCTGGAAGCTCGGCTTGGCGCGCGGCTGGTCAGCCGTTCGACGCGAAAACTGCAACTGACACCGGAAGGCACCGCGTTCTACGACAGCGGCCTGCGCATCCTGGCCGACATGGCGGCGGCCGAGCAGGAAGCCGCGGCAGGGGCGGCGCCACGCGGACGGCTGCGCGTCAACTCCTACGTTCCCTTCGGGGTGCATCGGCTGATCCCGCTCCTGCCGCGCTTCCTCGAACGTTACCCGGAGATTTCGGTCGATCTGGTGCTGACCGACAGCGTCATCGACCTGATGGCGGAACGCGCCGATGTCGCCATCCGCGCCGGGCCGCTCGGCGAATCGCGGCTGGTGGCGCGCAAGCTCGGGCAAGGCCCGGTGGCGGTCGTTGCAGCACCTTCCTACCTCCAGATGCATGGCACGCCGCTAACACCGGCCGATCTCGACAGGCACAACCGCATGGGCTTCGGTTTCGTGCGGCATCTCGACGGCTGGCCATTCCGTGACGCGGCTGGCAACGCCATCATGGTTCCGATCATCGGCAACACGCTGGTCAGCGATGGCGAGGCGATGCGGCTGATGGCACTGGCGGGCGCGGGCATTGCCCGGCTAGCGCGCTGGCACGTGGCAGCCGATATCGCGGCCGGCCGGCTGGTGCGGTTGCTCGAGGATTTCAATCCGGGCGACGAGGAGGCCACCCACGCCGTCTATGTCGGCCAGGGCCGGCACCTGCCGGCGCGGGTGCGGGCCTTTCTCGATTTCCTTGGCGAGAGCGTGCGGCTGACCTAAGGCGAGGCGGCTCTCGGGAGCCCATGGGCTCCCGAGATGTCTGCGCTGGTGGCGGCTAGGCTTTCGGCGTGAACGGCGCCGGGCGGCGGCCGGCGGCCTGGCGCTCCACCATCCAGCCGGGATATTCGGGCGGCAGGGCGCTGACCTCGTCGAGGCGGACGAGATCGTCGCTGTCAAGCTTCAGCTGGGTGGCGGCAAGGTTCTGTTCGAGCTGCTCCATGCGGCTGGCGCCGATGATGACGCTCATCACGAAGGGCCTGGTCAGAACATAGCCGAGCGCCACCGTGGCAACGCTCACATTGTGCTTTTTGGCGATCTCGCGCATGACGGCGACGGCCGCCCAGGCGCGCTCCTCGTTGACCGGCGGGAAGTTGAGGGAGGCACGGCGGCCCTCGCCATTGCCTGGCGCGCCGGGGCCGTATTTGCCGGACAGCAGGCCTCCGGCCATCGGCGACCATACCATCAGGCCAAGCTTTTCCTCATTGATGAGCGGCACGATTTCGCGCTCGAGATCGCGGCCGGCGATCGAGTAATAGGACTGGATGGTCTCGAAACGGGCAGAGCCCTTGCGGTCGGCGATGCCGAGCGCCTTGGCGATGCGCCAGGCCTGCCAGTTGGAAACGCCGACATAGCGGACCTTGCCGCTGGCAACCAGATCGTCGAGCGCCCGCATCGTCTCGTCGATCGGCGTGACCATGTCGGTGCCGTGCAACTGATAGAGGTCGATATGGTCGAGCTGCAGCCGCTCGAGGCTGGCATCGACCGAGTCCATGATGTGGCCGCGTGACGAGCCACGCTGGTTGGGACCGTCGCCCATGGCGCCATGCACCTTGGTGGCGATGACCACTTTCTGCCTGTCGACGCCGAGATCCCTCAGCGACTGGCCGAGCAGCCGCTCGGACTCGCCAAACGAGTAGACGTCGGCCGTATCGAAGAAATTGACCCCGGCGGCGAGCGAGCGCGCAACGATCTCGTTGACGCCCTTCTGGTCGAGGCTGGCGATCAGGCCCCATTGGGCGTTCTCGCCGGCGGCGCCGAAGGTCATGGTGCCGAGGCAAAGTTCGGAGACGAACATCCCCGTATTTCCAAGCTGGTTGTAACGCATAGTGGAGGCTCCAGGAGAATGGTGATGACACCAAGCAAATAGGAACGATACGTTTCGTTTCCAGTCTTGGCACAACGAGGCTGCCAGATTGGCCCAAAGTCCGCGGTGTCAGCGGCTGCCGAAGATCGCCGATCCGACCCGGACGCTGGTGGCGCCGAAGGCGACCGCCGTCTCGTAGTCGCCGGACATGCCCATCGACAGTTTGGCGACGCCGGCCTCATGCGCAAGCTTCTCCAGCAAGGCGAAGTGAGGACCTGGGTTCTCGTCGGCCGGCGGGATGCACATCAGGCCTTCGATGGCGAGGCCGTGGACACCACGGCAGCGGGTGACGAAGGCTACCGCGTCGCGCGGTTCGATGCCGGCCTTCTGCGGCTCGGACCCGGTGTTGACCTGGACATAGAGCTTCGGCGCGCGGCCCTGCCTGGCGATCTCCCTGGCGAGTTCGACGGCGATCTTGTCGCGATCGACYGTCTCGATGACATCGAACAGCGCCACCGCCTCCTTTGCCTTGTTCGACTGCAGTGGACCGATCAGATGCAGCTCGATGTCGGCAAAAGTCTCCTTCAGTGCCGGCCATTTGCCTTGCGCCTCCTGCACGCGGTTTTCGCCGAAGACGCGCTGGCCGGCCTCGATGACCGGGCTTATGTCGGCGGCGTCAAAGGTCTTGGAAACCGCGACCAGCGTTACCGCGCCAGGATCGCGGCCGGCTTCGCGCTCGGCGGCGGCGATCTTGGCCTTGACCGCGAAAAACTGCTGAACGGCGTCACCCATATGCAAATCCCGCTGTTTTGATCCGCGTTTTTGACCGACGCGAGACCCATATGGTTGACGGGTTTGCCAAACCATGGTGAACACCCGGACCATATCCAATGAACTGCCGAGCTGTCGCCCGCAGTCCGCATGCTTTTAAGTGAAAAACGTCCCATGGCAACCGAACGATACAATCCGCGCGCGTCAGAGCCCAAATGGCAGAAGGCCTGGGACGCCAGGAAGCTTTTCGAAGCGCACAATGACGATCCGCGCCCGAAATACTACGTGCTGGAAATGTTCCCCTATCCGTCGGGGCGCATCCATATCGGCCACACCCGCAACTACACGATGGGTGACGTGGTGGCGCGCTACAAGCGGGCCAAGGGCTTCAACGTGCTGCACCCGATGGGCTGGGACGCCTTCGGCATGCCGGCGGAGAACGCGGCGATGCAGAACAAGGTCCATCCCAAGGAATGGACCTACCAGAATATCGCCACTATGCGCGAGCAGCTCAAGGTCATGGGCCTGTCGCTGGACTGGGCGCGCGAATTCGCCACCTGCGACGTCGACTACTACCACCGCCAGCAGATGCTGTTCCTCGATTTCGTCGAGAAGGGCCTGGTGACGCGCAAATCCTCCAAGGTCAACTGGGATCCGGAGGACATGACCGTGCTCGCCAACGAGCAGGTCATCGACGGACGCGGCTGGCGTTCGGGGGCGCTGGTCGAACAGCGCGAACTGACGCAGTGGTTCTTCAGGATCACCGATTTCGCCCAGGACCTGCTGGATTCGCTCGACGGCCTCACCGAATGGCCGGAAAAAGTGAAGCTGATGCAGCAGAACTGGATCGGCCGCTCCGAGGGCCTGCTGATTCGCTGGCCGCTGGCCGACGCCATCGGCGGCGAGCATGAGCTGGAAGTCTATACGACAAGGCCCGACACCATTTTCGGCGCCTCTTTCATGGCTGTCGCCGCCGATCACCCGCTGGCCAGGAAGGCTGCCGAGACAAATCCGGCGCTGGCCAAGTTCATCGACGAGGTCCGCCATATGGGCACTTCGGTGGCGGCGCTGGAAACGGCTGAGAAGAAGGGCTTCGACACCGGCATCCGCGTCGTTCATCCGTTTGACGACAGCYGGACGCTGCCGGTCTATGTCGCSAATTTCGTSCTGATGGAATACGGCACCGGYGCCATCTTCGGCTGTCCGTCCGGCGACCAGCGCGACCTCGACTTCGCCAACAAATACGGCCTGCCGGTGATCCCGGTGGTGATGCCGGAAGGCGAGAATCCAGGCAGCTTCCAGATCATCGATGAAGCCTATGTCGGCGACGGCGTGATGATCAATTCGCGCTTCCTCGACGGCATGAAGCCGGATCAGGCGTTCGACGAGGTCGCGAAACTGCTGGAGCAGAAGACCATCGGCAACCGGCCAATGGCCGAGMGCAAGGTGAATTTCCGCCTGCGCGACTGGGGCATTTCGCGCCAGCGCTACTGGGGCTGCCCGATCCCGATGATCCATTGCGAGGATTGCGGCGTGGTGCCGGTGCCGAAGGCCGACCTGCCGGTCAGGCTGCCCGACGATGTCGATTTCGACCGGCCCGGCAATCCGCTCGACCGCCATCCGACCTGGCGCCATGTCAAATGCCCGCAATGCGGCAAGGATGCGCGTCGTGAAACCGACACGATGGATACGTTCGTCGATTCGTCGTGGTATTTCGCGCGCTTCACGGCGCCCAGAGCGTATGAGCCGACCGATCCCAAGGCAGCCAATGAGTGGCTGGCGGTCGACCAGTATATTGGCGGCATCGAGCACGCGATCCTGCATCTGCTCTATTCGCGCTTCTTCACCCGCGCCATGCGCGAGACCGGCCATGTCGATTTGGCCGAGCCGTTCAAGGGCCTGTTCACGCAAGGCATGGTGGTGCACGAAACTTATCGCGTCGGCTCGGCGTCGAATGGCCGCTGGCTGGCGCCTACGGAAGTGCGGCTGGAGGACGACGACGGCAAGCGCCGCGCCATCGACATCGCCACCGGCGAGGCGGTGACGATCGGCCCGCTTGAAAAGATGTCGAAGTCGAAGAAGAACACGGTGAGCCCGGAAGACATCACCGACGGCTACGGCGCCGACACGGCGCGCTGGTTCATGCTGTCGGACTCACCGCCCGAGCGCGATGTCGAATGGACCGACGATGGCGCCGCCGGCGCGCATCGCTTCATTCAGCGCATCTGGCGCCTGGTGTCGACGGCGGCCGAGACGCTGGCCGGCGTCGGGCCCGTGGCGGCCAATGCCGGCGAGGCGGCAGTAGTTTCGAAAGCTGCGCACAAGATCCTGAAGGCGGTCGGCGAGGATATCGAGAAGCTTGCCTTCAACCGCGCCATCGCCCGCATCTACGAACTGGCCAATGCGCTGACCACGCCGCTCAACGATGTGGCCGAAGGCAAGGCCGATGCGGCGCTGAAAGGCGCTTGCCGGCAGGCCGTGGAGATACTCGTGCATCTGATCGCGCCGGTCATGCCGCATCTGGCCGAGGAGTGCTGGGAAACGCTCGGCGGCACCGATCTGGTCGCCGAACGGCCGTGGCCGGTCTTCGATCCGGTACTGGTCGTCGACAACGAAGTTACCTATCCGGTACAGGTCAACGGCAAGAAGCGGGGGGATTTGACAATTGCCCGCGACGCGGACCAAGGTGCGGTCGAAAAAGCGGTACTGTCTCTCGACTTCGTGCAGAAAGCACTCGAAGGTAAGGCTCCGCGCAAGGTGATCATCGTGCCGCAGAGGATCGTCAATGTCGTTGCCTGATCGAAAGACAGAGCTGGGCCGTTTGCTGCGCCGCGTGGCGCTTGCCGGCCTGCTCGGCTCGCTTGCGCTGGCCTCGGCCTGCACGGTGCGGCCGCTCTATTCAAGCGCGCCGCTGTCGACCAGCTCGACCGGCAGCGCCAATTCCGAACTGGCGTCGATCGGCATCAAGCCGGTCAACACGCGTTTCGGGCAGCAGGTGCGCAACAATTTGATCTTCGGGTTTGGACGAGGCGCCGGCGAACCGGCCTCGCCGGCCTATTCGCTCTTCCTCGGCGTGGGCGAAGCCGTCGAATCCGCGGCACTCGTGCAGGTCGGAACCGACGAAGACGAGCCGACCGCCGGCTCCGTGACGCTGACCGCCAACTACACGCTGAGCGATGCCAAGACCGGTGCAAAGATCGCGTCCGGGAGGCGCTCGATCACCTCGTCCTTCGACAGGCCGCGTCAGGAATTCGCCGCATACCGGGCGCAGATCGACGCCGAGAACCGTGCCGCGCGCGAGCTGGCCGAAGCGCTGCAGCTGTCCATCGCCCAGGACCTGGTCAAGTACGGCAAGACGGCCGGCTAGCGCATCATCGTTTCGAACGCTCTCCGCCTCAAAATGCGGGTATGGCGGGCAATGGTGACATTGATCACGCGCGCGCAAAGTCAGTCCGCCCGAGATTCCGTGGAGGTGGCCTACGTCACGCCTTGTGGTTCCCGCAACCAGACTGCGCCGGCGTGAGTGCTGCCTGACAACGGGTCGCTCGTTGCGACCGGTACGATGACTTGCTGTCCCAAGATCGTCGACGATCGCGCCGCCGGGGAAGCAACTGTTAACCACTCGCTCCCTATTGCTCGGCAGGTGTTTCAGAGCGAGTCGTGAGAATGGAATCCAAGCGTTTTTCCCGGGTCAATTCATTGAAGGCAACTTCGCCCGATGACCCCGGGGTAGAGCGTTTCGAGGGCGTGAGTGGCAGGGCCGGTCGGCAAGCTCCTTCAGCCGCGACAGGCGGCCATGATCGCCCAACTCACCAGGGACAGGACGGCCGGCAGTCCGGCATACACCAGACCGGCTATTCCGCGCGGGTTGTTGATCTTGGCGGCAGCAGGCGGCCCTATATGGAGC
>NZ_JBFULQ010000208.1:0-9193 GCF_054049815.1 Mesorhizobium sp. P5_C1
TCGCTGCATTGTCCCCCGATACCGCCAACAGGCGACACCTCGGCAGATTCGATTTGTCGACGCCGCTCTTCGTGCTGCTCGCAGTGGTTCTGTGTGTGCTGGTCCTGCTGCCTTTGTTCTGGCTGGGATACTACGCCCTCACCAACAAGGCCGGTTCACCGACCCTGGCGAACCTGGCCCGTCTCTTTACCGATGCCACAATTCGCCGGGCCTTCCTCATATCGCTGGGCATGGCTGGTTGCGTCGGCGTGTTCTCTTGCCTGGTGGCCACACCACTCGCCTGGCTCGTCGCGCGCACCGACATGCCGGGGCAGCGCCTGGTCCGCAGCCTGGTGACGGCATCCTTCGTGACGCCGCCATTCCTGGGTGCCATTGCCTGGGCGATGCTGGCCGCGCCCAACAGCGGCATCCTCAACAACATCTACCGCTGGGCATTTGGCCTCGATCAATCGCAGGCGCTGTTCAACATCTACACCTTCACGGGACTGGTGTTCGCGGTCACCTGCTACTCGTTCCCATTCGTCTTCACGCTTGTTGCCAACGCCTTCGACAAGGTGCCATCGGATCTCGAGGAAGCGTCGGCGATCCTCGGCGGCAAGCCAGGCACCACATTGCGGCGGGTGACCCTGCCGATGGTGCTGCCGGCGATGCTCGCCGGGTCTCTGGTCGCCATCGTCCAGGCCTTCACCATGTTCGGTTCGCCGGCTATCCTGGCGCTGCCGGCCGGGTTCCACGTTCTCACCACCAAGATCTGGAGCTTCTTCCAGTTTCCTCCACGGCTTGATCTCGCGGCAGCAAGCGCGGTGCCTTTGCTTGTGGTCACAATGCTCTTGCTGTGGGGGCAGAGATGGCTGCTTGGGCGCCGTGGCTATACCGTGCTCGGCGGCAAGAGCGGCACCCCCCGGCGTGTAAAGCTGGGCAACTGGAAATGGCTGGCGGGCGCATACGTCCTTTTCATCCTGTGCGTGACGATCCTGTTCCCCTACCTGGCCTTGCTCAAGGTGGCGCTGACCCACAACATTTCCGAACCGCTCAGCTGGAGTTCCTTGACGCTCCATAACTTCAATTTCGTGCTGTTCGAATTCTCCAGCACGCGGCTCGCCATCTGGAACACCCTGATCCTCGGTCTGGCTACAGCAACGATCGCGACCGGCATAGCCCTTGTCGTGTCCTATCTGGTTGCGCGCCGCGCGGTGCCGGGCGCCTCGCTGCTCGGCATGCTGGCGACCGCGCCGATTGCGATTCCGGGCATTGTGCTGGGCGTTGGTCTTTTCCTGGCCTACGCCAATCCGACTTTCGGCCTCTACGGCACGCTGTGGATCCTGCTGATTGCATTCCTGACGATTGAGCTTCCGGCTGGTTACCAGCAACTGTCATCGGCCTTCCATGGCGTGCATCCGKAACTAGAGGAAGCCAGTCGGATTCTCGGCGCCACCCGCCTGAAGACCCTTTGGCAGATCACCGCGCCATTGTTGCGCACCAGCCTGATTGCGGCCTGGTGTTTCGTTTTCATCGGCACCATCCGGGAATTGTCGGCGACGGTCCTGCTGACGACGGCGCAGACCAAGCTGGTCTCGGTCATCATCTACGACCTCAACGAAAGCGGCGACTACGGCGCGATTTCGGTGCTTGGTATTCTGCTGCTGGTGGTTTCGTTCACTGTCGTCTTCATAGCCAACAAGGTTCCGGTTCTCGGCGGCGCGGCGCCCAGGAGTGGCAGTTGATAGGATACAGCTTGGTTCCACAGCAATTATCGGCGTTTCGCTTGACAAGAGGAAGTATCGTCTCAGTCATGGGCCCGATTGGACGCGTCGGCATCAATTCGATGAGGGAGACCAAACCATGGATGATGCGCAGGCAACGCGTTGGCGCCCATCAGGGCCGGACCAGGCAAGCGGCATATCCCGTGACGCATTGAACGGAATTCAGGCCCATGGCTAACGAAACCGAGAACATGCAGGGATTTTCGCCAATCGACTTTTTGCGCACGCGCTCGCTTGCCAATGTCGTGCAGCACGAAATCGAGCGAATGATTGTCGAGGGGGAATTCACACCCAACGAGAGGATCAACGAAAACGCCCTGGCCCAGCAACTCAAGGTCAGCCGTGGACCGATCCGCGAGGCGTGCAGCGCGCTGGCCGCTCTTGGGCTGATCCAGGTGATTCCCAATCGCGGGTTTTTCGTGCGAGAACTCAGCGAAGACGAAGCCCGTGATGTCTCGGAGGCCCGTGCCTACATCTTCGCCTGCATGACCATGAGCGTTGCCGAGAGGATCACCGACCCCGAGGTCGCCAGGCTGCGCGCGCTCGTCGACCGCATGGACGCGCTGGCCAAGACCGGTGAGGTGAGCCAGTACTACCCGGTCAATCTGGAATTCCATTCCGTACTGGCCAGGATGTGTGGCAACGCACGCCTAGCGCAGATCTATCTCGGCCTCGCTCGAGAGCTTCATATCCAGCGCTATCGAGCATTGGCGAGTGGCGACGTGCTCGACATATCCAACCGCGAGCATCGGGCAATAGTTGAGGCTGTTGCCGCCCGCGACTCGCAACGGGCTTTCACGGCCGGGCGGGAGCATATCGTCAATGGCACCTCGCGCACGCGCAGGGCCAGCGTCGCTTTGCGCCACGGCTCCGACTGACGCTCACCCATTCCTGTAGTCGAGGTCCGAGGACAGATACCGCGGCAGCATTTGCGTGCCTKCGGTAGCGGCTGTCCGACGAACTGAAAACTTGGTTGCCCTGTCGGCAAAAAATTGTTGACAGTTTACCAAAACTGCCTTCCTACTCCTCTGCATCAGGCGGCCATGACATGGAGTCGAGCTTGAACTCGATGCCTGGTTGGCCCGCTACAATTTCGATAGAGAGGACTATCAATGCACGACACCGCACCTRCAGGTCTCACGAATTATGTGGCGGAATTCGTCGCGTCGGCCACTCCGGAAGATCTGCCGGACGACGTCGTGGCCCTTGGCAAGAAGTCGATACTGGACGGCATTGGGCTGGCTCTTTCAGGCTCGGTCGCGCAAAGCGGCGACCTCGTCCGCCGCCATCTCGATGAGCTTGGACTGATGCCGGGCGCCGCGACCATAATCGGAGCGGGCCGCAAGGTTGCACCGCGCTTTGCGGCATTCGCGAATGGTGTCGGCATCCATGCCGATGACTATGACGACACCCAGCTGGCCGTCGCCACGGATCGCGTCTACGGCTTGCTGACCCATCCCACGGCGCCGGCATTGCCCGCGGCTCTGGCCATTGGCGAACAGGTGGGCGCCTCGGGCAAGCAGGTCATGCTGGCGTATCATCTCGGCGTCGAGGTCGAGTGCAAGATCGCCGAAGCCATCGCGCCCCGCCACTATCAGACGGGATTTCACGCGACGGCCACCTGCGGAACGTTTGCCGCGGCCGCGGCTGCGGCCTGGCTTTTGCGTTTCGACGCGAAAACCACGGCTCGCGCGCTTTCGATCGCAGGCAGCCAGTCGGCTGGTTTGCGTGAGAATTTCGGCACGATGACCAAGCCGTTCCATGCCGGGCGTGCATCGGAAAGCGGTGTCGCCGCCGCACAGTTCGCCGCCCATGGATGGACTGCCACCGACAAGATACTGGAGGCCCCGCGCGGGTTCTTCCAGGCGGCCGGCGGCGGTTACGATGAGAACGCAATTCGCGGACGCCTCGGCGCTCCCTGGACGTTCGCCAACCCAGGCATCTCGATCAAGCCGCATCCCTCGGGGTCGTTGACCCATCCCGGCATGACTGAGATGGCGCGCCTCATCCGTGAGAATGACATCAAGGCCGGGGATGTGAAGCATGTGCGCATCGGCACCAATTCCAACATGCCGAACGCCCTGATCCATCACCATCCGCATGATGAGTTGCAGGCCAAGTTCTCCATGGAATTCTGCATGGCCATCCTGCTGCTCGACGGCAAGGCCGGGCTTGGCGAATTTACGGATGCGGCAACCCAACGCGACGACGTCAAGGCCATGATCGACAAGGTGGATTTCGTTATCGACGAAAAGGCCGAGAAGGCAGGCTATCACAAGATGACAACGATCATCGACGTCACGCTCAATGATGGCCGCGTCATCCATGGCGAGGCCGATTTCGGCAAAGGCAGCCCCGCCAATCCCATGAGTTATGAAGAGGTCGCCGACAAGTTCCGGGACAACGCGGCTCATGCCCGCCTTGCCCGTTCGGCAGCCGACGAGGTCGTCGCGCTGGTGCGTGACCTCGAAGAACAGCCCTCGCTCGAACGCTTGATGGCCCTGGTCGCCAAGGCCGGCTGACGGTCTTGATGGCGCTGCGCTGCAGCCGGCATTCAGAAAGGTTGGTTCGATGGCCCATCTCACGATCGGCATTCTCAATGGCGATGATATCGGACACGAAATCGTGCCCGCTGCCGTGCGCATCGCCCGGGCCGCCGCGGCGCGAACGGGTCTCGACATCGACTGGCGACCGATGCCGATTGGCCGCACGGCACTCGACACACACGGCTCGACGATGCCCGACGGCACGCTCGAGACGCTTTCGACACTCGATGGTTTCATACTCGGTCCGATCGGACATCGCGCCTATCCAAAGGTGATTGGCGCGATCAACCCGCATCCCATCTTGCGCAAGCACTTCGGCCTTTTCGCCAACGTCCGTCCGACGCGCTCGTTTCCCGGACTTGGCGCGCTGTTCGACGATGTCGATCTCGTCATCGTTCGGGAAAACAATGAGGGCTTCCAGCCGGATCGCAATGTGGTTGCCGGTTCGGGAGAATTTCGTCCAACGCACGATACGACCATTTCGGTCCGCGTCATCACCCGTGCCGGCAGCTATCGCGTGGCCAAGGCCGCACTCGAACTTGCCAGAACCCGGCGCAGGAAGCTGACGATCGTTCACAAGGACACCGTGTTCAAGCTCGGCTGCGGCATGTTCGTGGAGGAGTGCTACCGGGCCGCCGAGCAGTTCCCTGACGTCGCTGTCGACGAGGTGATCGTAGACACCTTCGCCATGCGGTTGCTTCGCGATCCCCAGACATTCGATGTCGTCGTCACCACAAACATGTTCGGCGACATACTGAGCGACGAGGCAGCAGGCCTCGTCGGCGGGCTCGGCATGGCGCCCGGCCTKTGTATCGGCGAAGGCAACATAGCCATGGCGCAGGCGGCGCACGGGTCTGCTCCCGATATTGCCGGAAAGGGCATCGTCAATCCCTATGCGATGGTCGAATCCACCCGCATGCTGCTGGAGTGGCTCGGCCACAACCGCGGCATTGCCGAGGCGCTCGCCGCGGCGTCCATGATGGGGCAAGCCACCATCGCCGCGCTCTCGCGGCCCGAAACGCGCACGGGCGACATACGTGGGATCACCAACACCGAAGGAATGACCAGCGCCATCGTCGCTGCCATCGAGAAGGAATCTGAAAATGTCCTTGCATAAGATCGCTGTCATCGGCGGCGATGGTATCGGCCCGGAGGTGGTTGAGGCCGGCGTCAAGGTGCTGGAAACGCTGGCAGACGTCGAGCCAGGCCTTGCCTTCGATTTCAAGCGCTTTGACTGGGGCTCGGACTATTATCGCCGCAACGGCCGCATGATGCCGCAAGATGGTCTGGCTCAGATCGAGGGCTTCGATGCCATCTATTTCGGTTCGGTCGGTGATCCGAACCTTCCCGACGATATCACGCTCTGGGGTCTGCGCCTGGCCATCTGCCAGGGGTTCGACCAATACGCCAATGTGCGGCCGACGCGTCTGCTGCCCGGCCTGACCGGTCCGCTGCGGCCAGAGCTCGGCAAGCAGATAGACTGGGTGATCGTCCGCGAGAACAGCGAGGGCGAATATGCCGGCGTCGGCGGTCGCGCCCATCGCGGCCTGCCGATCGAGGTCGGCATGGATGTCGCCGTCTTTACCCGCACCGGTATTGAACGGATCGCCCGCTTTGCCTGCGATCTTGCCATGTCGCGCCCCCGCAAGCTGCTGACCGTGGTGACAAAGTCGAATGCACAGCGCCATGGCATGGTGCTCTGGGACGAAGTCGTGCGCGAAGTGGTGCGCGACCACCCTGGTCTGACTGTCGACTGGATGCTGGTCGACGCGATGACCCAGCGCATGGTCAACAAGCCTGGCAGCATCGACACGGTTCTGGCGACCAACCTCCACGCGGATATCCTTTCCGACCTGGCTGCAGCACTTGGGGGGTCGCTTGGCATCGGCTCGACATCGAACATCGATCCGTCGCGCAATCGTCCGTCGATGTTCGAACCCATCCATGGTTCGGCCTTCGACATTACCGGCAAGGGCGTCGCCAATCCGCTTGGATCGTTCTGGACGGCGAGCTTGATGCTGGACCATCTGGGTGAGCAGGCTGCATCGCGACGTCTCATGGTTGCGATCGAAATCGTTACCGGTCGAGGAGAATTTCTTAGCCCGGATCTCGGTGGCGCAGCCAACACCGCCGAAGTAACGGCCGCTGTGATTGCCGCGCTTTCGGGCGTGAACAGTCCAGGATCCTGAGGCTTGCCCGCACAGAAGTTATGGGCGCGGGGACTGTCCTGTCAACCACCGAGGCCGTCGCGGATCGCGCTGAAATAGCCGTCAGCTCCGACCTGTCCGCCCTTCAGCGCAACCTCCAGTCCGTCGATCGCCGCAATGCGCGAATGGGCGAGGCATAGCGGGGACCCTGGCGAGGCAGGCAGCGGCATCCGCACAGTCAGGGCGTCGATGCCCATCTGGCCGAGCGCGTGGCTCGAGGTATCGCCGCCGGCGATGACCACGCGCCGCAGTTTCTGTTCGATCGTTAGCGCGCGAAGCAGTTCGCCCAGACCGCGGCCGAGCTTGTGGCGGGCGCCTTCCTGCCGGTCGATTTCCTCGCCTCTGTCGGCGGCGGGGCCAAGCGCGGTGTAGAGGATGACGCTGCGCCCGGCTTGCAAGCTGGCGCGGCCGCTTGCCGCCGCACGCGCGATCACCTGCTCGGAAGCCTCCGAAACCAGTTCGACAGGATCGACCTCGATGCCGTCGAAACCGTCGCTCAGCGCATACCGGATCTGTCGTTCGGTGGTCGGCGAACAACTGCCCGATACGACGGCGATCCGGTCGGCAGCACCCGGCGGTGTGAAGCCTGGTCCAGTGCTGACGATGTCATTCGAGGCCCATTCGGCCAGCAGCGCGTACTCGATGCCGGACGAGCCGACGACAAAGGAGCCGCCTGGCTTGCGGATGCGCCAGATCTCTTTGCCGGCCAGTGCCTGGGTCCCGTGGCTATCGACGTCGACAAGCACGATGGCCGCGCCATTCGCCACGAGGCGATCGAATGCCTGCGACCGTGACGCGGATTGCAGGGTCGCCAGGTCCAGTAATCCCGAGGCAAGCCCGGTCTGCCGCGACAGGTGGATCAGCAGGTCGGATTCATCCATTGGCGTCGTCGGGTGGCGGCTCATCACCGGATGGCGGTCGATGCGGAAATATTGGTCGCGATAGGCGGCGAACAGGTGTCCAAAGGCGGTGTAGCGCTTGAGCTGCGGCGCGCCGACCAGCAGCGGCACGCTATCCTGACTGAACACTGAGCGGCCGATCTCGATCGCCCGGCCGATGCTGCCGGTCGTTGGGCTGGAATCGAAAGTCGAGCAGACCTTGTAGTGGCAGATCGCTGCGTTCAGCATCTTCAGCCAGGTGAAAGCGTCCTTGAGATGCGTGCCCATCCAGTGCGGCGTCTCGCTGCGGCTGGTGCCGGCCAATCCGATGGCCCGGCAATGTGAGAAACGCGAAAGTTGGGCTTTGTCCGGCTGGCGCATGAACAGCACCGTCTGCACGCCGCCGAGCTCGAGCGCTTCCATGACGTCGGTCGAGCCGGTGAGATCGTCGCCATAGTAGCTGAGCAGCAGGTTCTGCATGGCGTCAGGCCGCCCTGCCATCGCCGAATTTGTCGATCGATCGTGCCAGTTCTGGATGGGTCAGGGCGAAGTCCGCCAGCGGAATGCCGTCTACCGCCGCTTGCCAGGCTTGTTGCACTGCGCGCACGCCGGCGCCCGGCCCGTCCGGATGGCTGACGATGCCGCCGCCGCAGAGATAGAGCAGATCGAGCGTGCGGCCGGTTCGCTGGTAGGTCTCCGGCGCCTGCCCACCCCATTGGCCCGAGCCCGCCACGGGCAGGGCGCAATCATCGGGCGAGAAGATCGGCGTGGTCACCGCCTTGAAGGATTCGACGAAGGATGCATCCGGCTCCCAGTATTTCGAGGCGATGCCGTTGATCTGGAACTGGTCGACGCCGAGCAGCCGCCAGAACTGCTGCCAGACTTTGAAGTCCATCCCGAGGCCGGGGTGGCGGGTGAGGATGTCCCAGCCATTGCGGTGGGCGTGCAGCACCAGGCTGGAGCGTTTCCTCAGGAACGCCATGCCGCCGAAGCCGATCGAATTGATGTTGACCACCGCGCAATTGCCGCCGGCCCTGGCCACCAGATCGTGGTTGCGCATCATCTCGTCCGGGTCGGCATGCGAAATGCCGAAGGCATACATCACCTTCTTGCCGGCCTTCTGCTCGTGGTCGAGGATCAGCGGCATGATCGCCTTCACTCGCTCGGCCAGCGGCGAATAGGCCGGGCTCATCAGCTTCTCGTCGTCCTTGATGAAATCGACGCCAGCTTCGATCAGCTCGCCCACCATCGCCGCCGTCTCGTGCGGCCTCAGCCCCAGCGCTGGCTTGACGATGGTGCCGATGATCGGGCGCTCCTCGACACCAGTCAACCGGCGGCTGCCGGCGACGCCGAACTGCGGGCCTGGGTGCGCGCCGCGGAATTGCTCAGGCAGCTTCATGTCGACGATGCGAATGCCGGACAGCCCTTTGATCGAATAGGTACCGCCGATGGCGATGGTCATCAGCGCCGCAAGGTCTGTGCCGATCGCGTCGAGCGGAAATGCGATGTCGACATCGGCGCGCTTGAACGGCCCATCGCCGGCTTCCGGAATGGAGGGCTGCATGGCGTCGGGCAGATGCCGGATCGCCAGGACGCGCGCAGCCACCCTGGCCTTCAGCTCCTCGGTCTCGCCGGGCAGCGCAACGAAGGTGCCGGTCGATTGGTCGCTGGCGATCTTGGCCGCCAGCACCTCGATGCTGTCTGATGTTTCGATGCGATAGGTGAGGGTGATCATGGTCCGCCGTCTCAAGCCCGGGCGTTCGAAAAAGGTTCACCGATGCTCGAAATCTGGTATAATG
>NZ_JBFULQ010000209.1:0-9105 GCF_054049815.1 Mesorhizobium sp. P5_C1
GTCGAGATTGCAAAAGCGCTGGTCGGCAAGGCCAGGCTGCTCATCCTGGACGAACCGACCGCTGTCATTGCCGGCCACGAGGTCGACCTTTTGTTCGAGAACATGCGCAGGCTGCGCAACGAGGGCGTCGGCATCGTCTATGTCTCGCATCGGCTCGAGGAAATTTTCGAGATCGCCGACCGGGTAACAATCCTGAAGGACGGCCAGGTCGTCGGCATGAGCCCGGTGGGCGAGATCAGCCGCGAAGAGATGATCACCAAGATGGTTGGCCGCAGCCTCGGCCAGATCTATCCGGCGCGGCGCGCGGCGCCGGCGGATGGGCCGGACATCCTCAGCGTTCGCAACCTGCGGGCCGGTCCGCGCGTACGCGACGTCAGCCTGAGCGTGAAGGCCGGAGAGATCGTCGGCGTGGCCGGCATGGTCGGCTCGGGGCGCACGGAAGTCGCGGAGGCCATTTTCGGCGCGCGCGCCGTCGAAGGCGGGGTGATCGAGTTCGACGGCAAGCCGTTCCCAAAGAGAGTGCCGAAGGATGCCATCGCCGGCGGCCTCGGTTTTCTGACCGAGAACCGCAAGGACGAGGGCCTCTTTCTTGGCCTTCCGATTTCCGCCAACATCATGGCGCCGGACCTCCAGGGCATTACGAAATATGGCCTGATCGACCGCTCGCGGGAGCGTGCGCTGGCGGAGCGCCAGATCCACGATTTCTCGGTCGCAACACCGTCGCCTGATGTGAAGGTCGGCAATCTGTCTGGCGGCAACCAGCAGAAGGTGCTGTTCAGTCGCTGGTCCAGGATCGCCAATCGGCTGCTCATCCTCGACGAGCCGACACGCGGCGTCGATATCGGCGCCAAGGTCGAGATCTACCGCATCGTCCGGCGTCTGGCGGATTCGGGCGTCGGCGTCCTGATGATCAGTTCCGAACTGCCAGAAATCGTTGGTCTGTCCGACAGGGTCTTCGTGATGGCCCAGGGCCGCGTCGTGGGCGAAGTCGAAGGCGACGCTCTCGGCGAGGAGGTAATCATGGATCTCGCGGTAAGATCGATCGAGCGTCACAAGGCGCCAGCGGAGGAGATCGCATGAGCGCCATCGCCATGGATATTCGCCGCAACCGGCTGATGATGTCGTACCTGATCGTTGCGGTGCTGCTGGTCATGCTGGCTGTTGCCGGCGGTTTCCTGTCCGACCGCTTCCTCACTTGGCGCAATGTCGGCAATCTGTTCCAGCAGCTTATCGTGCTGGGCATGGTCAGCCTCGGCCAGACCTTCGTCGTGCTGATGGGCGGCATCGACCTGGCGATCGGCTCGCTGGTGAGCGCGCTGACGGTCTTCCTGGCGAACTTCCTCGAATGGCGGCCGGACCTGGTCTGGCTGGCGCTGCCGCTCGCCCTGGTGGCCGCGACCGCTGTGGGGGCGCTCAACGGGCTGCTGACGGTTGTGCTGCGCGTCCATTCGCTGATCGTGACGCTCGGCATGTCTTCTGTCATTTTCGGCGGCACGCTGATGTATCGCAAGGAGCCCGGCGGTTCGGTGCCGCGCGCCTTCGCCGACGTCGCCTATGCCAAGGTCGCCGGCATTCCGGTCAGCGCCATCATCCTCGTAGCCATTTTCGCCTTGGCCGGCCTCTGGCTACAGCGGACCCGTTCGGGCCGCAGCATCTATTTCGTCGGCGGTGATCGGGAAGCGGCAAGGCTGAACGGCCTGCCCGTCGACCGCATCGTCGTGCTTGCTTACGCGCTGTCCGGCCTGTGCGCCGGCATCGCGGCGATTTTCCTCACCGCCCGCACCGGTGTTGGCGATCCGCGCATCGGTGCTGCGCTGACACTTCAATCGGTGACGCCTGTCGTGGTCGGCGGCACCATACTGGCCGGCGGCAGGGGCGGCGTGCTTGGCACGTTCCTCGGCGTACTGCTGGTCACCATGCTCAACAATTTGCTGAATTTCGTGAACGTCTCGTCCTACTACCAGTGGGTCATCCAGGGTCTCATCATCATCATCGCGGTCGGCATCCACACTTCGAGGCGGAGATAACGATGGCGCCTCTCGACACTCCGATGCCGCGCTCACGAGGCCTGTCGCTCGCGACCATCTTCGAACGCTATGGGCTGGTGATCTTCCTGGCGGTGCTGATGGCGGTCGCTGCGGCGGCGTCGCCGACCTTCCTGCGGCCGGCCAACCTGGTCAATGTGCTGACCATCGCGGCACCGCTCGGCATGGTCGTGATCGGCCAGACATTCGTGATCCTGGTGCGCGGGCTGGACCTGTCGGTGGCGTCCCTGATGGCCACGGTCGCGGTGCTGGCGACAGCCTTCAAGGCCACCACCAACGACGCCATTCCGCTGATCTTCCTGGCGGCGATCGTCTTCTCGGCCATTGTCGGCTTCCTGAACGGATGGCTGGTGGCCAGGCGCAACGTCAGTCCGTTCCTGGCGACGCTGGCGATGATGATCATCCTGCAGGGTATCCGCTTCGCCTACACTGGCGGTGCGCCGATCAGCACCTTGCCGCCTGGCATGGGCTTTCTGGCCTCCGGGCGCATTCTTGGCGTTCCCGTCAACCTGATGACGCTGGCGGTGCTGGCGATTGCTTTTGGCATCGTGCTGCATCGATCGCGCCTCGGACGCGAGATATTCATGGTCGGAACCAACCCCAAGGCCGCGTTCCTCAACGGCGTCGCGCCTGATCGCGTGATCATCCTGTGCTACGTGATCTGTTCGGTCTGCGCGGGAATAGGCGGGCTGTTCCTGCTCGGCTATGTCGGCACCGTTTCGAACTGGGTCGGCCAGGGCTACGAACTGGACTCCATCGTCGCCGCCGTCATGGGCGGTGTCGCGCTGACCGGGGGGCGCGGCAACATCTTTGCGGCGCTGCTTGGCGTGGCCGTGCTGATGGTGATCAACAATCTCGTGCTGCTGCTCGGATTTCCGATCGAGATGCAGCTCATCATCAAGGGCATCATCATCATCGGCGCGGCGGCGTTTTACCGGACGCGCCTCGTCTGACACGATGTTGCCATTGGACCGCAAGGGAGGAAGAAAATGACCGTTGAAGTTCTGGCGGATCGCAGTGCACGGGCAAGGCGCGACGAGGAAGTCGATGTCGTGATTGTCGGCGCCGGTCCATCCGGCTCGGTCGCAGCCCTCCATCTGGCGCGCGCCGGCATTTCCGTCGTCGTGCTCGAGCAGGGCGAATGGCCGGACTATGCCGACTATACGGGTGCCCGTCCGGAGCACGAGCTTGTCAGCACCAAGCTCTGGCATCCCAATCCCAACGTCCGCGACAATCCCAACGACTATCCCGTCGACACCTCGACGACGGACATCAACCCGCTGATGTATGCCGGCGTCGGTGGCAGCGCGACGCTCTACGGCGCGCAATGGATGCATTTCCTGCCGTCCGACTTCCGCGTGCGCTCGATGGATGGCGTGGCCGAGGACTGGCCGTTCACCTATGAAGACCTGTTGCCCTACCAGCTCGAGATCGAGCGCGAAGTGGGCGTGTCTGGCCTTGCCGGCGATCCGGCCTATCCGCCGCGCGGCGCGTATCCCTTTCCGGCGCTCCCCATGGGCTCCGTCGGCCAGCGCGGTGCGCTGGGTATGGAGAAGATGGGCTGGCACTGGTGGCCCGGCAGCAACGCCATCCCGTCGGAGAAGTTCGGCGAACTCAATCCCTGCGTGCGCCGCGGAACCTGTCTGACGGGCTGTCCGGAGGGCGCGAAATCGACGACCGACCGGTCGCATTGGCCACTGGCCCTGAAGGCCGGCGCGCGGCTCGTCACCCGTGCCCGTGTCAAGGAGATCGAGACCAACGACCAGGGACTGGCGACCGGCGTCGTCTATGTCGACGCGAACGGGCGCGACCGGCGCCAGCGCGCCAAGGTGGTGATCCTGTGCGCCAACGGCGTCGGCACGCCCCGGCTGCTGCTGATGTCGGGAGGGGCCGGGAACCCGGACGGCCTTGCCAACTCTTCGGGCATGGTCGGCAAGCGGCTGATGATGCATCCCTTTGCAAGCGTACTCGCCTCCTACCAGGATCCGCTGGATTCCTGGCGCGGTCCCTTCGGCCAACAGGTCTATTCGCTGGAATTCTACGAGAGCGACGAAAGCCGCGGCTTCGTACGCGGCTCGAAATGGAACTGCATGCCGTCGGGCGGACCGGTCGGCATATCCGGCGCGACCGGGTCCAAGGTCTATGTCGCCGAAAGCGGCCGGTTCCAGGATTTCTGGGGCGCCAACCTGCATGAAAATGTAGCGCGCCGCTTCGGCCACTCGCTGATCTGGGGCATTGTCGGTGAGGATCTTCCGGAAGAGAGCAACCAGGTGGTCCTGTCGAAGGATCTGGTGGATTCCGATGGCCTGCCCGCGCCGCAAATCGTCTACAAGGTCAACGAAAACTCCAACCGGCTGCTGAAGTTCAACATCGACCGCTGCCTGGAATCGGTGCGCGCCGCCGGCGCCATCGAGACGCTGGTTTCGACGCCGGTGCGTGAATCCGGCTGGCATCTCATCGGCACCACCGTCATGGGCGACGATCCGAAGCGCTCGGTCGTCGACCAATGGGGCGCCTGCCACGACGTGCCGAACCTCTACATCATGGATGCGTCGACCTTCCCGACCTCGGGCGCCACCAACCCGACGGCGACCATCATGGCGGTCGCGCTACGCAACACGCGCCGCATGATCGCCGAGCGCCGCAACCAGAAGGTGGCCTGACATGTCAAACCAGAACACTTTCTTCGCGCTCGCCGACTTCCTCATCCCCGCGCATGGCAAGATGCCGAAGTTCAGCGACGTCTGCGGTTACGCCGATGTCGAGAAGTCGCTGGATTTTCGTATTGATCTGAAGCCGGGCTTTGCGCGCGGCATCGCAGTCGATCCGGCCAACGGCGCCGAGGCTCGCCTGGAAAGCCTCAACAAGGAGGATGGCGAAGCCTTCTCGGCGATCACCACGATTGCCATCGCTACCTACTACATGAGCCCGCGCGTGCGCGAACTGATCGGTTATCCCGGCCAGGAGAACGTCCCCTACGATTCCAAGGCGACGCAGACCTACCTGACCGACGGCTCGCTCGGCCAGGTGGTCGCGCGCGGCCGCAAATATCGGCCGAGCCCCGG
The DNA here is from genome assembly GCF_054049815.1 of Mesorhizobium sp. P5_C1. Lineage (NCBI taxonomy): Bacteria > Pseudomonadati > Pseudomonadota > Alphaproteobacteria > Hyphomicrobiales > Phyllobacteriaceae > Mesorhizobium > Mesorhizobium sp. P5_C1. The sequence continues at coordinate 5,111 of NZ_JBFULQ010000209.1, forward strand.
CCTTTGATCTCCCAAGCAACTGGAAAGGACCATCCAATGGGCAAAGACGTTTTCGACAAGGGTTTTGAAATCCGCAAATCGGTTCTGGGCGCCGAATTCGTCGAGAAATCCTTCGCCAGCGCCGACGATTTCAATCGTCCGCTGCAGGAACTTGTGACGGAATATTGCTGGGGCGCTGTCTGGGGCCGCGACACGCTCGACAAGAAGACCCGCAGCATGCTGAACCTCGCCATGCTTTCCGCGCTCAATCGTCCCCACGAGCTGAAGATGCATGTGAAGGGCGCGCTGACCAACGGTGTGACCAAAGACGAAATCCGCGAAGTCCTTCTACAAGTCGTGATCTATGCCGGCGTGCCCGCGGGCGTCGATTCCTTCCGGGTGGCGCGCGAAGCAATGCAGGAAGTCGGCGCATGACAACGCGTCCGCCGCTGGCCACGGAAAAGCTCTCGATGCTGATCGGCGGCCGCTCGGCCGCCGCGCAGTCGGAGGATTTTTTCGAATCCTTCGATCCCTTCACCGGCAAGGCCTGGGCCCTCGTTCCGCGCGCTGGCGTAGCCGATGTCGATGCGGCCGTTCAGGCGGCAGCGGCCGCGTTCCGCGGTGAGTGGCGGACGATGACCCCAAGCGCGCGTGGCCAGATCATGACCCGCTTTGCCGACCTTGTGGCGGAGGAGGCCGAAAACCTGGCTGTTCTCGAAACCCGCGACAACGGCAAACTGATCAATGAAATGCGGATGCAGTGCAAATACATCCCGCAATGGTTCCGCTTCTTTGGCGGCCTTGCCGACAAGATCGAAGGGCGTGTGATCCCGATCGACAAGCCGGGGGTGTTCAATTACACGCGCCGCGAGCCGCTCGGGGTTGTGGCCGCGATTACGCCGTGGAACTCGCCCTTGATGCTGGCGACGTGGAAGCTTGCCCCGGCGCTCGCTGCCGGCAACACGATCGTCTGGAAGCCGTCGGAATTTTCCTCGGTGTCGGCATTGTTCTTCGGCCGGCTTTTCGAGAAGGCGGGCTTTCCCAACGGCGTCGTCAACATCGTCACCGGCTTCGGCCATGAAATCGGCGACCGCCTCGTCACGCATGCCGATGTCGCGAAAGTGGCGTTCACCGGTGGCGATGCAACCGGCCGCCGCGTCTATCAGGCTGCCGCTGGCGGGCTTAAGAAGGTGACGCTCGAACTCGGCGGTAAATCCGCCAACATCGTTTTCGCCGACGCCAAGATGGATGCCGCCATCCCTGGCCTCGTTTCCGGTATCTTCGCCGCGACGGGGCAGACCTGCATCGCCGGCTCGCGCGCGCTTGTGCAGCGCTCCGTCTACGACCAGGTGACGGAGAAGCTGGTCGCCTTCGCAAAGACCGCGAGGATTGGCGATCCGCTCGATCCCGAGACCCAGGTCGGTCCGATCACCACCCTGCCGCAGCGCGCGAAAGTGCTCGACTACATTGGCATCGCCAACGGTGAAGGCGCCGCGCAATTGCTCGGCGGCAAGATACCCGAGGACAAATCGATTGCCGACGGCTGGTTCGTGGAGCCGACGATCTTCGGTAACGTGAAGCAGTCCATGCGCATCGCCCAGGAAGAGGTCTTCGGACCTGTTCTGTCGGTCATTCCGTTCGACGACGAGGACGAGGCGGTGGCCATCGCCAATGACACCATCTACGGACTTGCGGCCGGTCTTTGGACGCAGGACCTCGGCCGCGCAATCCGCCTGCCCGAGCGGCTCGAAGCCGGTAGCGTCTGGGTCAACATGTACCGCGCCACCAGCTATCTCTCGCCTTTTGGCGGCTACAAGCAGTCGGGCATCGGTCGGGAGAACGGCCAGACCGCCATCTACGAATATCTTCAGGAAAAGAGCATCTGGATCGATGCCGGGAATTCCATTCCCGCGCCGTTCGTCCAGCGCTGATCGAAGAGACCCTTCGGAGGAAATCATGAACATACGTTTCGATGCGGTGCCGCCGCTCGACCCCAAGGTGGCGGCGTTCGTCGGCGGCAGGCATGCGATGCTGATCGGCAACGCGTGGCTGCCTGCGGCCTCCGGACAGTCGCTCGACGTCATCGACCCCTCGAACGGCCGGGTCATCGCGCAGGTGCCGGCTGGCGATGGTGCCGATGTCGATCTGGCGGTCAAGGCCGCGCGGACGGCGATCGACGGTCCCTGGTCAAAAATGGTGCCGGCCGAGCGCGCCAGGCTGATCTGGAAACTTGCTGATCTGATTGACGCCAATGTCGATATGCTGGCAACGCTCAATTCTTATGAGAGCGGCAAGCCAATCGGCGATTCCCGCAATGGCGAGGTGCCGTTCACGGCCGAGACGTTCCGCTACTATGCGGGATGGGCCACCAAGATCAACGGCGAGACGATGACCATCAACGCGCCGGGTGACTGGCATGCCTACACCCGCCGCGAGCCGGTCGGCGTCGTCGGCCAGATCATCCCGTGGAACTTCCCACTCAGCATGCTCGCCTGGAAGGTGGCGCCGGCACTGGCGGCTGGCTGCACCATCGTGCTCAAGCCGGCCGAGCAGACGCCGCTCGGTGCGCTCTACTTCGGTAAGCTGGTCCAGGACGCCGGTTTTCCGGAAGGCGTGGTCAACATTCTGACCGGCTTTGGCGAAACGGTGGGTGCGGCTATGTCGGCCCATCCCGACATCGACAAGGTTGCTTTCACTGGCTCGACCGAAGTCGGCCGGCTGATCGCACGCGCCGCGACCGGCAACCTCAAGAAGGTCAGCCTGGAGCTTGGCGGCAAGGCGCCAACCATCGTGCTCGGGGACGCCGACATCGACATGGCGGTGGCGGGCGCCTCGAGCGCGGCATTCTTCAATGCCGGCCAGAGCTGCGGCGCGGGAACGCGGTTCTTCGTCCACAAGAAGATCTACGACAAGGTCATGTCCGGCATTGCCGAGCGTGCCGAAAAGCTGAAGCTCGGCGCCGGGCTTGATCCCTCAACCGAGCTCGGCCCCGTCGTCTCTCAGCAGCAGATGGAACGCATCACCAGGTTGATCTCGGAAGGCAGGAGCGACGGTGCCGAAATCGTCACCGGTGGCGCGCGTGCCGGCGACGTCGGCTATTTCGTCGAGCCGACGGTCATCTCCAGGACGCGGCCGGACATGTCGGTGATCCGCGAGGAGATATTCGGGCCGGTGGCCTGCGCGATGCCGTTCGACGACGAGGATCTGGACCAACTTGCCAGGGATGCCAACGACACCGAGTATGGCCTGGCTGCATCGATCTGGACCAACAATCTGGGCGCCGCGCATCGGCTGGCCGCGAAAATCAAATCCGGCACGGTCTGGGTCAACTGCCACAACTTCAACGACGTCACCATGCCGTTCGGTGGTTTCAAGCAATCGGGGTGGGGGCGCGAACTTGGCGAACAGGCGCTGCAGCTCTACACCGAGACCAAAACCGTCGCGATCCGGTTGCCATAGGCGAGGCGGTCAATGTCCTGCTACGAGACGATCGACACACGGTTTGGGGAGCTGATCGATCCGGTCGCATTCCTCGAAACCGTCCATACGGGAAATCGCTGGGCGGAGGGACCGGTCTATTTCGCCGACCTTCGCTCGCTGATCTGGAGCGATATTCCCAACGACCGCATGCTGCGATGGGACGAGGAGACGGGAGCGGTTTCGCTTTTCCGCGGCCATGTCTCCAACCCGAACGGCAATACACGCGACCGAAACGGAAGGCTGATCACCTGCATGCAGGGGGAGCGTCGCGTCGTGCGCACGGAATGGAACGGCACGATCACCCTTCTGGCCGATTCTTTCGATGGCAAGCCGTTGAACTCGCCGAACGATGTGGTCGTGAAGTCCGACGGCAGCATCTGGTTCACCGATCCCAATTACGGGATCATTTCGGATTATGTCGGGCGCAAGGGCCTGCAGGAGCAACCGGGCTGCCGCGTCTACAGGATCGATCCCAGCTCGGGAGTAGTCACCGTTGTTGCCGATGATTTCTCTATGCCGAACGGGCTAGCCTTCTC
>NZ_JBFULQ010000210.1:0-9105 GCF_054049815.1 Mesorhizobium sp. P5_C1
GACCTGGGGCGACGCCCCGGAAGCCGGCAGGCTGGTCTACGCCTCGGCCTTCGGGTCGGCACTCGCCGCGTAAGCGGCATCTGAATGCGCCTCTAACTCAAAGAGATAGAGCATGATGTCGTCCGAAAGCCGCTTCACACTTTTCGGCATCATGCTCTAGCATGCCGCGTTTTCGCCTCGACATCGAATATGACGGTAGTCTGTTTGCCGGCTGGCAGCACCAGGCGGATCAGCCTTCGGTGCAGCAAGCGATCGAACAGGCGATCGAAAAATTCTGCGGCGAAGAGGTCCGGTTGCGCGCCGCCGGCCGCACCGATGCCGGCGTGCACGCAACCGCCCAGGTGGCGCATGTCGACCTCGCCAAGGCGTGGTCGGGCGACAAGGTGCGTGATGCCGTCAACGCACATCTGCAGATGGCCGTCGCACATATCGCCGTCCTGAAGGCGACGGTCGTCGCAGACAGCTTCGACGCGCGCTTCTCAGCCACCGGCCGCCATTATGTCTACCGCATCCTCAACCGTCGCGCGCCGGCTGCTATCGACAAGGGCAAGGTGTGGTGGGTGCCGAAACGGCTCGACGCCGACGCCATGCACGAAGCGGCGAAAGTCCTGCTCGGTCGGCATGACTTCACCACCTTCCGCTCGACCCAGTGCCAGGCCAACAGTCCGATCAGGACGCTGGAGCGGCTCGATGTGAGCCGAGAGGGTGACCTGATCGAGGTGAAGGCTTCGGCACGCTCGTTCCTGCACAATCAGGTGCGTTCGATGGTCGGCTCCCTCAAACGTGTCGGCGAAGGCGCCTGGACCGTCGCCGACCTGAAAGCGGCGCTCGATGCGCACGACCGCGCCGCCTGCGGCCAGGTGGCGCCGCCTGACGGGCTTTTTCTCATTGGTGTCGATTATCCCGAGGGCGTCGATTATCCAGGATAGAGCCCCATAAGGCGCTATCCCGAGATGAACCCGGAAAGGCTCTGAGACCCGACATCGTCCGGCACAGAGATGCCGAGCAGCGCCTGCAGGCCGAACAGCGCCAACAGCGAAGCGATGAACATGCCGACGAAAACGGCGGAGCCGATGGCTACGCCCTTGCCGATTGTGGCGTTGGTCATGCGCCAGGTCAGCACCATGGACAGGGCAAACAGCAGCAGCGACACAAGGCTCGAAACCTGGCTTGCCGACGACAGGAAAAGTCTGATCAGCGCCGAGGGCAGCATCAGCCAGGCGGTGATGGCCGAGGCCCAGTTGCTGGCGACGACATAATGGACGAAGCGGCCGCCAATGCCAGCGCGCGGCGCGACCAGGGCCAGAGCGATGAGCGGCAGCACCCAGGAGCCTATATCGACCGTCGCCAGGCGCAACAGCATGCTGAAGCGTCCGGCAAAGGCCTCGGGATCGCCGATCTCGTTGGCGATACCGACCCACCCGACGATCAGAGCCGGTGCGGCAACGATGATGGCGAAAAAGGAATTCCAGAAGCCGTCGGCCGACAGGTCGAGCAGGCGCAGGCCGTCGGCCTTGCCGAGCATCAACCGCCAGGCGCCCGTCAGCGAAGCTTGGGTTTCGTCCGCTGAAAGCATGCTCATGCCTGCCCGAACCAGTCTTCGATGAAGCGCTGGTAGATTTGGGTCAGTGTTTCGAGATCGGCAATGGCGACGCGCTCGTCGACCATGTGCATGGTCTTGCCGACCAGGCCGAACTCGACCACCGGACAATAGTCCTTGATGAAGCGCGCATCCGAGGTGCCGCCAGAGGTCGACAGCGTCGGCTCCTTGCCGACCGCCGACCTGATCGAACCGCGCAGCGTTTCGATCAGCCTGTCGTCACGGGTCAGGAAGACATGGCTCGGCCGGTCGCGCCAGACGAGGTCGTAGTCGACCGGCGTCTTCTTGCCCTGCCGGTACTTCTTGCGTTTGGCCGCCTGATCGAGCCGGTTGTGGATTTCCGCCTGCACGGTCTCGGCCGTCCAGGTGTCGTTGAAGCGGATGTTGAAGGTCGCGGTCGCCTTGGCCGGAATGACATTGGTGGCCGGGTTGCCGACGTCGATGGAGGTGACCTCCAGATTGGTCGGCTGGAAGTCCCTGGTTCCCTTGTCGAAGACAGGATGCAGCAAGGCATCGACCAGGCCCATCAGGCCGCGCACCGGATTGTCGGCAAGCTGTGGGTAGGCGACATGGCCCTGGCGGCCGTTGACGGTGATGGCGCCCGACATCGAGCCGCGGCGGCCGATCTTGATCATGTCGCCAAGCGCGTCCGGGTTGGTCGGCTCGCCGACGATCGAGGCATCCCATTTCTCGCCCCTGGAAGCCGCCCATTCGAGCAGCTTGACCGTGCCGTTGATGGCCGGCCCTTCCTCGTCGCCGGTGATCAGCAGCGAGATCGAGCCTTTCGGGCCGCCATTGTTCTCGACATGGCGCGCCACCGCAGCGATGAAACAGGCAATGCCACCCTTCATGTCGACGGCGCCCCGGCCATACATCTCGCCGTTGGCGATTTCGGCGCCGAAGGGCGGATGCGTCCAGGCGGCTTCGTCGCCGACCGGCACCACGTCGGTGTGGCCGGCGAACATCAGATGCGGGCCGTTGCCGGAACGCCTGGCATAGAGGTTTTCGATGTCCGGCGTGCCATCTTCCGAAAACACCGGCCGATCGACCAGGAAGCCGAGTGGTTTCAGCATCGTCTCCAGCGCTGTCAGCGCGCCGCCTTCGGCGGGCGTCACCGAAGCGCAACGGATAAGGGCGGCGAGGTTCTCGGCGGGATCGGTCGGCAGCGTCATGGCAAAAGCGATAATCGAAAGCGGCGGGCCTGTCACGGCCAGACATAAGGGCCAGTGATGGCGCCGACATTATGGTTTTCATGTCGTATAGTTGCGGGGCGGTGCGGAGCGACGGGATGGCAAACGCGGACAAGAGGATCGTCATTGCCGGCGCCGGCAGCATCGGTTGCTATGCCGGCGGCTGCCTGGCACTCGCCGGGCGCCGGGTGATCCTGCTGGCGCGGCCGCGCATCGAGGCGGCGTTGCGGCAGCGCGGACTGCGGGTCAGCGACCTCCAGGGCCGCGACCGCATGATCGCGCCGGACGCGCTTGTCGTCACCGCCGATCCGGCTGTCGCCCTGTCCCAGGCGGATGTGATCCTGGTCACGGTCAAAAGCGGCGCGACGCAGGATATGGCAGACCTCATCAGGGCTCACGCCCACCGCGATGCGGTGGCGATCAGCCTGCAGAACGGCGTCGACAATGCCGACAGGCTGCGCGCCGGGCTCGACGGCCGGACGGTGCTGGCCGGCATGGTGCCGTTCAACGTGGTGCAATCCCCGGACGGCGAGTTGCCGCTGCGTGTGCACCGCGCCAGCGACGGCAAGGTGATGATCGAAGACGGTGATGCCGGCCTGGCTGGCCTTCTCGGTGTCGAAGGGTTTGCGGTCGAAACCCATGGCGACATGAAGGCCGTGCTGTGGGGCAAGCTGCTGATGAATTTGAATAACGCGCTGGTGGCGCTGTCCGGCCTGCCGTTGGCGAGCGAACTCGCCGACCGTCGCTGGCGGATGATCCTGGCCGGCCAGATCGACGAGGCGCTCACGGCGATGAAAGCGTCCGGCATCGAGCCGGCGCGGATCGCCGGCTTGCGGCCGGCACTGCTGCCGAAGGTGCTCGGGCTGCCGGACTGGCTGTTCGGGCTGCTGGCGCGGCGCATGCTGGCGATCGACCCACATGCGTTCGTCAATGTGGGACGATCTTCAGCGCGGCAGGCCGACGGAGATCGGCGAACTGCAAGGGTCCGTGCTCGGCCTTGCCGAACAGACGGGTACGCCGGCGCCCCTGCTTAAAAAGATTACCGCCTTGGTGCGCGCGGCGGAAGCGGAGCGGCTTGGCTCGCCGGGCCTGGCGCCGGAGCAGGTTGTTGCGCCGGATGGGCCTCGATCAGCGTGATCTTCTGCCAGATTTTCCGCGACAGGTTGGACGCCAGGTTCTCGATGTCGTTGACGCCGTCGATGACCACGTCGTCATTGACCGACTGCGCGAACAGCGCGGCGATCTTGCCGGTGATCGACAGCATTTCGGAGCAATAGTCGAGGTAGCGCGCCAGGTCGGCGGCATTGGTGATGCGGGCCGGTGAGTGCGAGGTCGGCTTGAAATTGGCCGAGAGGGCCGCCGGATCCTTGGTCAGCTGGTGCATGTCGATGACATGGATCAGCGACCGCAGGCCGTGCAGCTGGCGAAACACCCGCTTGCGCTTGATGCGCTCCTCGGTACGGACCAGCGCCAGGAAACCGAGCACGGCGAGGATCATCATGTTGATCGTGGCTTCGATGCCCTGCACCGACTGAACCGCGTCGTCGGCCTGGGAGATGTGAATGAGCGGCAGGATGGTGCCGACAAACAGGAAGACCAGCGCGCCGGCGACAACGGCGGCGACGATGAGCCCGCGCAGCCACCAGATCGGCGCCTCGAGCGCCTGAGCCGCCTTGGTCAGATCGCGCGACAGTGACACCAGTTCGGCGGCGACGCCGCGTAGTCCCGCGTTGGGAAAACGCTCGGCGACGCGGCCCTCCAGCCGTTCGGCGGTGTCGATGATCAGTTTCGGATCAAGCGTGCGGTAGCGCATGTCCGATCGGCCCTCAGGATTGCGCCGGCTCGTTGGTGCGCCGGCCATAGCGATTGGGCCCAGGCTGCCCTGGAAACAGACACAACACAAGGAAGGCGACGATCGAGACCACCGGCACGAACAGGATCAGCGCGGCAATGCCCGGCTTGTCGAGGTCGTGCAGCCGCTTCACGGCCAGCGCGATGTTCGACCATAGCGAAGCGATGAAGGCGATGAAGAAGATGAACGACCACATGTTGCTCTCGGCCGAACCTTCCGGCACCAGCGTGAAGCGGTAGAGCGGAAAGGCCTGTATGATGGCGACGAGCAACCCGCCAAGAAAATAGGCCGCGCGACTGACGCGGCCCGATGTTTTGAAGAAAAGCCAGGTGAGATCTGATCTGTCAGGCAAGCGGGTCCGGTCCATATTGATTGGCGCCCTTGGCGCCTTCGAGAATGCCGCACTCCACCAGAAACCAGATCCCGCCGATGATCGGCACGAGGATGATCAGGCTCCACCAGCCGGACTTGCCGCGATCGTGCCAGCGCTTGGCGTAGACGGCGAAGATCGAATAGAGCATGGCGAGCGAGTAGAGCAAATAGATAAAGCCGTAGGGCATTTGGTTGAACGTCGTGCCGAGTATGTTGTCGAGGATCGTCGCGATGATCCCGCCGACAAAGACAACGCCGACACAAGCCCAGAACTTGGCACGGTTGATGCGACCCTCGTAGCTGGTCAGCAGATACTTCCAGTCCATGTCACCCCTCCATCAGTCACGCGCGACTCATTGTCGCGCCGGCGGAAGGTGCGTCCGTTTCCGGGAAAGATCAATCGCGCAGCAATTCGTTGATCGAGGTCTTGGAGCGGGTCTTGGCGTCGACCCGCTTGACGATGACGGCGCAGTAAAGACCCGGGCCTGGCTCGTTGTTCGGAAAAGGCTTGCCAGGCATCGACCCGGCGACAACGACGGAATTCGGCGGCACTTCGCCGTAGAAGACTTCGCCAGTGGCGCGGTCGACGATCTTGGTCGACTGGCCGATGAACACGCCCATGCCGAGCACCGAGCCTTCTCGCACGATACAGCCCTCGACCACTTCCGAGCGCGCGCCGATGAAGCAATTGTCCTCGATGATGGTCGGGCCGGCCTGCATCGGCTCCAGCACGCCGCCGATGCCGACGCCGCCCGACAGATGCACGTTCTTGCCGATCTGGGCGCAGGAGCCGACCGAAGCCCACGTGTCGACCATGGTGCCGCTGTCGACATACGCGCCGACATTGACGAAGGACGGCATCAGCACGGCGCCCGGCGCGACATAGGCGGAACGGCGTACGATCGACGACGGCACGGCACGGAAGCCCGCCTTCTCGAAGTCGACGGCGCTCCAGCCGTCGAACTTCGACGGCACCTTGTCCCACCACACGGCCTGGCCGGGACCGCCCTTGATGATCTCCATCGGGTTGAGCCGGAAGGACAACAGCACGGCCTTCTTCAGCCACTGGTTGACATGCCATTTGCCGTCGGCCTGCCGCTCGGCGACGCGAGCGGTGCCGCGGTCGAGCAGGTCGAGCGCCGACTGGATGGCGTCGCGGGTTTCGCCACGGGTCGCCGTCGAAATCGCGTCGCGTTCCTCGAAGGCCTTCTCAATGGTCTTCTCGAGGCTCGCCAGATCGGGCTTCGACATGAATTTGCTCCATTACCAAGCTGTTAAGGGGCTGCGCCTTACCCTGTTTTGAACGTCGCGCGGACCCCTGGGCAGGCTTTGCCCGCCTGGGTCTTTGCATGTAGCAGGTTCTTGTCGCAAAACCGCCGGACACTTTTGCGGAACCTGCTTATGTTAAGGCTCAATGGGGGTCAATCGCGGCTGCGCCATGGGACGGCGCAAGTGAAGAAATTGGACGGGTAAGGTAACTATGACTCCTATGGAAAAGGCGGGGTGGACGCCGCTGCCGCATTCGGATGAGGATCTGGAGCGGTCGAAGAGCGTGCCGGACACGCCGCAGACGCGTGCCGAGACCTACCGGCTCGCCTGGAACGATCCCGAGTTCATGACCAGGCGCGAACTGCGCGCGGTCAGGCTGCAGCTCGAACTCCTGAAGCCGGAAATGATCCTGGCCGAACGCGGCATCCGCTCGACGGTGATCCTGTTCGGCGGCGCACGCCTGCCGGAACCCGGCGGCGAGGCCTGGGCGGCCAAGAACGAGACGCAGAAGAGGAACCTCGAGGAAAACAGCAAATACTACGAGGAGGCGCGCAAGTTCGCGCGGCTGTGCTCGCAGCAGTCAGCTGCGTCATACTACCGCGAATATGTCGTGGTGACCGGCGGCGGGCCCGGCGTGATGGAAGCCGGCAATCGTGGCGCCGACGACGTCGGCGCGCCATCGATCGGGCTCAACATCGTCTTGCCGCACGAGCAGGCGCCGAACGCCTATGTGACGCCGGAGCTCTGCTTCAACTTCCACTATTTCGCCATTCGCAAGATGCATTTCGTCATGCGCGCCAAGGCGGTCGCGGTGTTTCCCGGCGGCTTCGGCACGATGGACGAGTTCTTCGAGACGCTGACCCTGATCCAGACCGGGCGCATGGAGCGCGTGCCGGTGATCCTGTTTGGCAAATCCTTCTGGAAACGGGCGATCGATCTCGATTTCCTCGCCGAACAGGGCACGATCAGCCCCGGCGACCAGGACATCATCGATTTCGTCGACACCGCCGACGAGGCCTGGGGGATCATCAGCCGCTTCTACAATCTGTGAGAGCACTGACGGTTCGAGGTTCATCGAGATTCAGGTCAGGCCGAGCCGAAAACGGTGGGTTCCGAGAACCGGAGCGGAGCGTACGTTCGGGTACGTGAGCACCGGAAGCGCAGGAAGCCGCCGTTTGCAGGCCGGCATCACCTGAAGATCCATGAACCTCAGGCGGTGACCTCGACGATCGCGGTCAGGAAGCCGGCGAGGTCGTCGGTGACGAAATCGACATCATCCTCGTTGGCCGGGTCGCGCTCCCAGATCTCGGAAAAGGTCGGCTCGAAATTGCGTGGCACGACGAGCACCGTGGTCATGCCCAGCGACTTCGGCACAGCAAGGTTGCGGGCAAGGTCCTCGAACATCACCGCATTGTGGCCGGTGACGGCGTGGAGTTCGGCGAATTTCTCGTAGGTCTGGCGTGCCGGTTTGGGATTGAGCCCGGCGGCGACGATATCGAAGATGTCGTCGAAATGGTCGAGGATGCCGAGTTGGCGCGCGGTGCGTTCGGCGTGCCTGCGGTCACCGTTGGTGAAGATGAACTTGCGGCCCGGAAGCTGGCGGATGGCAGTGCCGAGAACGGGATCGGGCACCAGCCACGAATAATCGATGTCATGCACCTTCTCGAGGAAATCGTCAGGATCGATGCCGTGGCGCGTCATCAGCCCGTTCAACGTCGTGCCATATTCCAGATAGAGCTCCTTCTGCAGCTTGCGTGCCTGCTCGCGAGGCAACGCCAGCAGTTCGCCGACATAGGCGGTCATCTTGACGTCGATCTGCGAGAACAGATTCGAATGATGCGGATAGAGCGTGTTGTCGAGGTCGAACACCCAGTCGGTGACATGAGCGAAGCGGGCGGGGTCAGGCAGCGTGGTCATGCGCTCCTTATGGCATGAAACGGACATTCTGAAAGAGACTTTATCCACAACTTATGCGCGCCGAGAGTCGCGGAAATAGCGTCACCCTTCAATTTTTAAGCATCCCGGAAAGGTAGCCTTCAGGGCTTGCTGGCACAGAGGCAGACCTGTGGGAGCACGCGATGAATAGCATAATTTTGAGATCCGCCGCCGTTGCTTTTGCCTCTGTCGCAGCCTCTCTCCTTTTGACGCTGATCATCGTTCCGGCGATGGGATTTCCGGTCAACCGCACGATCTGGCTGACCACCACGCTCTGTCCGCTGGTCCTCGCCTGGGTCGCCAGCGCAAGCACTTTCTGGCAAAGCGACAGGCTGAAAAGTGCCCATCGCGACCTTGCCCGAGCCCATGCCCAGCTCGCCGCCGCGCATCGCCGCCTGGCGGACAAGGCGAGCCGCGACGACATGACCGGCATGCTCAACCGGGAAAACTTCTTCGCCGCCCTCGATGGTTCCCGCCGCAAGTCCGATCGCGGGGCGCTGCTGATCATCGACGCCGACCACTTCAAGAGGATCAACGACAATTTTGGCCACCTGACCGGCGATGACGCACTGCTCTTGATCGCCAGCGCGATCGAACGCGGCGTGCGCAGCGGCGATGTGCTCGGCCGCATCGGCGGTGAGGAGTTCGGCGCCTTCCTGATCGGCGCCACCGAGCAGGAGGCCAAGCGCGTCGCCGAGCGCATTCGCCGCGAAGTCGAGCTGATCCGCTTCCGGCCCGTCGACGAGCGGACCGTTCCGCTCACGGTCAGCATCGGCGGAACCGTCTGTGGCGAGGATATCAGCGTATCGGACCTGATGCGCGCCGCCGACCGGCGCCTCTACCAGGCCAAGCACCGGGGCCGCAATCTGACGATCCTCGACACGGAC